>NZ_DAIUCO010000274.1:0-6693 GCF_036846085.1 Noviherbaspirillum sp.
AGCGTCGGTCTCCAAAACCGAAGGTTGGGGGTTCGATTCCCTCTGCCCCTGCCACCGATTCAGTCGGTGCAGTGGTCGTTAACTGCACTATGGCGCCGAAAGTAACAATGTATGTCTAACCAGCCCGTCGAAACAGTCACCACATCGAGCGACAAGATCAAGGTCGCCCTGGCGATTTTCGCTGTTGTCGCGGGTATTGTCGGCTTTTATGTCTTATCGGGTCAGCCGACTATCGTTCGTGCCGCCGCCTTGGTTGGTGGTCTGGTCGCAGCAGTTGCTCTAGCATGGACGTCGACTTCCGGTCGCGAATTTATCGGCTTTTCAAAAGAGGCTGTGCGCGAAACCAAGAAGGTGGTTTGGCCGACCCGGAAAGAAGCGCTTCAAATGACTGGAATTGTCTTTGCATTTGTGGTGGTAATGGCACTCTTCCTTTGGGGTACGGACAAGCTGCTGGAGTTCGTTCTCTATGACTTGATTTTAGGTTGGAAATAACCATGAGCGAGAACATGCAAGATAGCCCGCAAGGCGCCTCGGCAGTCACTCACTCTGGTGGCGGCAAGCGCTGGTATGTGGTTCACGCCTATTCGGGTATGGAAAAAAGTGTTCAACGTGCATTGATGGAGCGCATTGATCGCGCCGGCATGCAGGACAAGTTTGGCCAGATCCTGGTGCCTACCGAAGAAGTCATCGAAGTCAAGAATGGCCAGAAATCTGTCACCGAGCGTCGTTTCTTTCCTGGCTATGTGCTGGTTGAGATGGAAATGACGGATGAGACTTGGCATTTGGTAAAAAACACTAGCAAGGTCACCGGATTCATTGGTGGCAAATCCAATAAGCCCACACCGATTCCGCCACACGAAGTCGACAAGATCATGCAGCAGATGCAAGAAGGTGTCGAAAAGCCGCGTCCCAAAGTCCTTTACGAAGTGGGAGAGTTGGTGCGGATCAAGGATGGTCCTTTTACCGATTTCAACGGCAATGTTGAAGAAGTCAATTACGAAAAATCGCGCGTGCGTGTATCCGTTACGATCTTCGGTCGCGCCACACCGGTCGAATTGGAATTCGGGCAAGTCGAAAAAGTTTGACAGGCACTGCGGAAAACCGAAATCAATAAACGCAGTCGCACTCTCTTCACCCAAGAACAAAAATACTTATCAAGCGCCGGTTGGAGCGCCGCATGCACACCGCCTGCCAAATCTGATCAATGCAGCAAGAGGAGCCAAAGTAGCCAACGCGGCGAACCGGCGCTAATACTCATTTAACAGGAGCCATCATGGCAAAGAAAATCATCGGTTTTATCAAGCTGCAAGTGCCAGCTGGTAAGGCCAACCCGTCCCCTCCTATCGGTCCTGCGTTGGGTCAGCGCGGTCTGAACATCATGGAATTCTGCAAAGCGTTCAATGCGCAAACCCAGGGCGTCGAGCCGGGCCTGCCGATTCCGGTTGTGATCACCGCGTTCGCCGACAAGTCCTTCACATTCGTGATGAAGACTCCGCCGGCTACCATCCTGATCAAGAAGGCCGCCGGTATTCAAAAAGGATCTGCCAAGCCGCATACGGACAAAGTGGGCAAGATCACCCGCAAGCAGGCAGAAGAAATCGCTACAACAAAAATGCCGGATCTCACGGCAGCTGACATGGATGCCGCCGTGCGTACAATCGCCGGTTCCGCTCGCTCCATGGGCATCACGGTGGAGGGTCTGTAATGGCTAAGTTATCGAAGCGCGCAAAGGCGCTGAAGGCAAAAGTCGACCGTACCAAGCTGTACCCGTTCGACAATGCAATCGCACTAATCAAAGAATGCGCAACTGCGAAGTTCAATGAGTCGATCGACGTTGCGGTGCAATTGGGCGTCGACGCGAAAAAATCCGACCAGGTGGTTCGTGGTTCGGTGGTTTTGCCGTCCGGCACAGGCAAGACGGTACGCGTCGCTGTATTTGCATCCGGTGATAAAGCCGAAGCGGCAAAGGCAGCAGGCGCTGACATCGTCGGCATGGAAGATCTGGCTGACCGTATCAAGGCTGGCGACATGCCTTTCGATATCGTGATTGCTTCGCCTGACACCATGCGTATCGTCGGTACGCTCGGTCAAATTCTCGGTCCGCGCGGCATGATGCCGAACCCGAAGGTCGGTACCGTGACACCGGATGTTGCGACTGCTGTCAAGAACGCCAAGGCAGGTCAGGTTCAATACCGTACTGACAAGGCCGGCATCATCCACGCGACCATTGGTCGCAAATCGTTTAGCGACAACGAGCTCAAGTCCAATCTGTTGGCCTTGATCGAAGCGTTGAACAAGGCAAAGCCTGCCACAAGCAAGGGCGTCTACCTGCGCAAGGTTGCAATCTCGTCCACGATGGGTGCGGGCGTGCGAGTCGATCAGGCGTCACTGACAGCTTGATGTTTTGAATAAAGTCCTCATGTAGGAACATTGCGTGAGGCGAATCTTTGGGCCGGATTGCTTTTGGCAGTACTGAAGGCAGTCCGGATTGTCAAAGACCGTTGGGCGGCGTGCATGCAGGTGATGCATAAAGTTAAACCGCGATGAGTAGTCATCGTACCCAACGCAGATGGTGAACCCGAACAAGTTTCGTAGTCTCAACGCTGCGCAATTCACATGATTTGCCAGTACTGAACTCCTGAACTTCGGACGCCGTGTTCGAACCGATGTCCGGCATTTGCCAGACATCATTTTTGGAGGTTGATCTTGAGTCTCAATCTGAATGACAAAAAGGCCGTCGTTGCTGAAGTCTCTGCAAAGGTAGCAAACGCACAGACGATCGTCGTGGCCGAATACCGTGGCATCCAGGTTGGTCACTTGACGCAACTGCGCGCCAAAGCGCGTTCCCAAGGCGTGTATATGCGCGTGTTGAAAAACACACTCGCACGTCGTGCCGTCGAGGGTACGCAGTTTGCTGGCCTTGCCTCCGAAATGACCGGCCCGTTGATCTATTCGATCTCTGAGGACGCCGTTGCTGCCGCCAAAGTCGTTCACGACTTTGCGAAAGGCAATGACAAACTGGTCATCAAGGCAGGTAACTATGCAGGAAAGTCGCTTGATAAAGCGGGCGTTACTGCATTGGCCAGCATTCCGAGCCGTGAAGTCCTCATCTCCCAGTTGCTGGGTGTGATGCAGGCTCCGGTCTCCGGCTTTGCCCGTGCGTTGGCTGCACTCGCAGCGAAGAAGGAAGCCGAAGGCGCTTAATTCAAGTGCGCTTTCAGTTCTTCTGCGTCAGTACCGATTAGATGTAATTACCGAATCAATTTAGGAGTTTCAAATGGCAATTAGCAAAGACGATATCCTCGAAGCAGTAGGCCAAATGTCCGTGATGGACCTGAACGACCTGGTCAAGGCTTTTGAAGAAAAATTTGGCGTGTCCGCAGCTGCAATGGCAGTCGCTGGTCCTGCTGGTGCAGGTGGTGCCGGTGCTGCTGCAGTTGAAGAGCAGACCGAATTCACCGTTATCCTGTCCGAAATCGGCGCAAACAAGGTTGGCGTCATTAAGGCAGTTCGCGAAATCACCGGCCTGGGCTTGAAAGAAGCCAAGGATCTGGTTGATGGTGCACCGAAGCCAGTCAAGGAAGGCATCGCCAAGGCGGATGCAGAAGCTGCAAAGAAGAAGCTGGAAGAAGCTGGCGCGAAAGCCGAACTCAAGTAATTTCGGCTTTGCGATTGGATTGCGGAACAGAATCGAGCATAGCAACATTCTGTTCCCGGCTGATTAGTAAGGCGCCGGAGTCAAAGCGCGGAATCCTCTCCAAAAGAGCGGGTTCGGCTTTGGCTCCTTTGTCGTTTTCAAATTTTGTTGTGTCGGTGTTGCGTTTGAGCCCGGTCTTAGTGTTTGAGGGCAAGCAACAAAATTAGTTTAGTCGAGTTTAGTTTAGTTGAGCTCGAAGACCGAGACTTGAGGTTTCGCAGGCCGCAAATCATAACCGTGCCGGGCAAAACCTGAATTCTCCATCCTTCCCTGTCACTCACGGAGTGTCCATGCACTACTCATTTACTGAGAAGAAGCGTATTCGCAAATCATTCGCGAAGCGCGCCAACGTTCACAATGTTCCGTTTCTCCTGGCCACCCAGCTCGAGTCCTATTTAGGCTTCCTGCAGGCGGACAAACCGGCCTCGCAACGCAAGAATGAAGGTTTGCAATCCGCCTTCACCTCGATTTTCCCAATCGTATCGCACAATGGATTTGCTCGGCTAGAGTTTCTGTCTTACGTGTTGGGCGATCCACCGTTCGACGTAAAAGAGTGCCAACAGCGCGGATTGACGTTCGCTTCCCCGCTGCGCGCCAAGGTTCGCCTGGTCATTCTGGACAAGGAATCGCCCACCAAGCCGGTCGTGAAAGAAATGAAAGAGCAGGAAGTCTACATGGGCGAACTGCCCTTGATGACAACCACCGGCTCCTTCGTGATCAACGGCACCGAACGGGTGATCGTATCGCAGCTGCACCGTTCGCCGGGCGTGTTCTTCGAACACGACCGCGGCAAAACACATTCTTCCGGAAAGCTGCTGTTTTCTGCACGGATCATTCCTTACCGCGGTTCATGGCTCGACTTTGAATTCGATCCGAAGGACATTCTGTTCTTCCGCGTCGACCGTCGACGCAAGATGCCAGTGACGATCCTGCTCAAGGCAATCGGCATGACACCGGAGCAAATTCTCGCCAACTTCTTCGTGTTCGATAATTTCACTCTGCGTTCTGAAGGCGCAGAGATGGAATTCGTTTCCGAACGCCTGCGCGGTGCAGTCGCCGGTTTCGATATCAGCGACAAGTCCGGCAAAGTCATCGTGTCGAAAGACAAGCGGATCAACGCAAAGCATGTTCGTGAAATCGAGGCCGCCGGCATCAAGCATATTTCGGTGCCCGAGGACTATCTGCTGGGCCGCATCCTGGCGAAGAACATTGTCGATGCCGACACTGGCGAAGTGATTGCCAGCGCCAACGACGAGCTCACCGATGAACTGCTTGGCCGTCTGCGCGAGGCAGGTGTGACAGATATCCAGACCCTGTACACCAACGATCTCGACCAGGGTGGATATATTTCGCAAACACTGCGCATGGACGATACCGCCGACCAGATGGCCGCGCGCGTGGCGATCTATCGCATGATGCGTCCCGGCGAGCCGCCGACGGAAGATTCCGTCGAAGCCTTGTTCAACGGCTTGTTTTACAGCGAAGAACGTTACGACTTGTCGGCCGTGGGCCGCATGAAGTTCAACCGCCGTATCGGACGCGACGAACTGACCGGCGCGATGACCTTGTCGAACGAAGATATTCTCTCCGTCATCAAGATCCTGGTGGAGTTGCGAAACGGTCGCGGCGAAGTGGACGACATTGACCACCTCGGCAACCGTCGCGTTCGTTGCGTCGGCGAACTGGCAGAAAACCAGTTCCGAGCTGGCCTGGTGCGTGTCGAACGTGCTGTCAAAGAACGTCTCGGCCAGGCCGAAGCGGACAACCTGATGCCGCACGACCTGATCAACTCGAAGCCGATCTCTGCGGCCATCCGTGAGTTCTTCGGTTCTTCGCAGTTGTCGCAGTTCATGGACCAGACCAATCCGCTGTCGGAAATCACCCACAAGCGCCGTGTCTCAGCGCTCGGACCGGGCGGCCTGACCCGTGAACGTGCCGGCTTCGAAGTCCGTGACGTGCACCCGACCCATTACGGCCGCGTGTGCCCGATCGAAACGCCGGAAGGCCCGAACATCGGTCTGATCAACTCGCTGGCGCTGTACGCGCGCCTGAACGAATACGGCTTCCTCGAAACGCCATATCGCAAGGTTGAAGGCAGCAAGATCACCAACCAGATCGATTACCTGTCCGCGATCGAAGAAGGCCGTTACATCATCGCCCAGGCGAATGCGACCGTCGCCAAGGACGGCACATTGTCGGACGAGCTGGTATCGGCCCGTCAGGCTGGCGAAACCATCCTGGTATCGCCGGAGCGTGTGCAATATATGGACGTCGCGCCAGGCCAGGTCGTGTCCGTCGCTGCATCGCTCATTCCGTTCCTCGAGCATGACGACGCAAACCGTGCGTTGATGGGTGCCAACATGCAGCGCCAGGCCGTGCCTTGCCTGCGTCCGGAAAAAGCCTATGTCGGAACCGGCATCGAGCGCACCGTTGCGGTTGACTCCGGAACGACCGTGCAGGCATTGCGTGGTGGCGTGGTGGACTACATCGATGCGGGCCGCGTGGTGATTCGCGTCAATGACGATGAAGCCGCAGCCGGCGAAGTCGGTGTGGATATCTACAACCTGATCAAGTACACGCGTTCGAACCAGAACACGAACATCAACCAGCGTCCGATCGTGAAGGTCGGTGACCGCGTTGCCAAGCATGACGTGATTGCCGACGGCGCATCGACCGATCTGGGCGAGCTTGCCCTTGGCCAGAACATGCTGGTCGCCTTCATGCCGTGGAACGGTTACAACTTCGAGGATTCAATCCTGATTTCGGAGAAGGTCGTTGCGGATGATCGCTATACGTCGATCCATATCGAAGAGTTGTCGGTCGTTGCACGTGATACCAAGCTGGGCGCTGAAGAAATCACCCGTGATATTTCCAATCTGGCAGAAAACCAGCTTGCGCGTCTCGATGAATCCGGCATCGTCTATATCGGCGCCGAAGTCGAAGCAGGCGATACGCTTGTCGGTAAGGTAACGCCGAAGGGTGAAACCCAGCTGACA
>NZ_DAIUCO010000275.1:0-6677 GCF_036846085.1 Noviherbaspirillum sp.
GCCGAAGCGCCGGCCGGGCGGTATACAATCGCCCACATTTCCTGTTTGTAATTCCGATAACACGACTGGGTACGGCCATGACCATCAAGCGCGAAGACCTCGAAGCCGCCGTCAAGGCGGGTGTACTGAATCCGCTGGAACTGGAGGGGCTGTTCGCCTTCCTGAGCGCGCGGGATGCCGGCGGTGGACATCCGTCCCGGGGCGCGGCGCGTTTTTCCGGTACCCATGTGTTGTACTACCTCGGCGGCATGCTGGCCATCGGTGCAGCGTCGCTGTTCACGACCATCGCGGTGGAAGCGCTGGGAATGGGCGCGCTGCTGGTGTTGTCGCTGCTGTACGCGCTCGCTGCGGTGACACTGGCCGCCAGGCTGGAGAAGCATGGTTACGGTATTCCGGCAGGCATCTTTGCCACGCTGGCGATCGCGCTGGTGCCGCTGGCGGTATTCGCCCTGCAGCACGTACTGGGCTTCTGGCCTGATGACGGTCACCTGGAGCACTATCGCGACTATCATCGTTTCATCGACTGGCGCTGGCTGCTGATGGAGCTGGCAACCTTGGCTGCCGGGGCGGTGCTGCTGTGGCGCTTTCGCTATCCGTTCCTGATGATGCCGATCGCCGTGACGCTGTGGTACATGGGCATGGACATCGTGCCGGCGCTGATCCTGCAGGCGGGCGAAGGCGGCAGCGGCGACTGGTTCGGCGGTGCGGCATGGGAACTGCGCAAGTCGATCAGCCTGGTGTTTGGCCTGTTGATGCTCCTGCTGGCATTCTTCGTCGATTTGCGTTCACGCCGCAGCCATGATTACGCTTACTGGCTGTACCTGTTCGGCCTGCTGACCTTCTGGGGAGCGCTGTCGATGATGGGCTCCGGGAAACTGGCCGGCAAGCTGGTGTACCTGGCGCTCAACTTCGGACTGGTATTTGTCGGCGCGGTACTCGGGCGGCGCGTGTTCGCGTTGCTCGGCGGCATCGGCATCGCGCTGGTGCTGGGTGACCTGTCGTGGAATTTATTCAAGGACAGCTTCCTCTTCGTGCTGGTGCTGACCCTGCTTGGCTTCGCGCTGATCGGCATGGGCTTGTGGTGGAGCCGGCATGAAGCGGCAGTGTCGGCGCGCTTGCGCGCGATGCTGCCGGCAGACCTGCGCGAATTGCTGGAAGTCCGCCGCGGATGATCGAAGCGCGCGCATGTTGCCTGCTGCAATTCTTGCCGGGTCGCCACGTCGGGAGTCGTACTTTCCTTACCTGTAATGCGAATAGGCCGCAATTTGTTCTTGCTTAAGGAAGCGAACGATTTTCAATTGCGCGTCTGCCGCATTTTTAAGCAATTGATCTAGGTCTACGTTGACGTCGCCGGACTTGGTTAAATGTCCTTCTGATCCCTACAAGTTATTTCCATGCGAGCCGGCACGCCGTGTTGCGGAACCGTTTTGCAACACGCGACCGCGAGTCGATGAGGCAAGGAAAAGCGGTGCCTCACGTCACTTGCCCCGCCGACATTGCCTATCCGGAACGCAGAACCACCGAAGGAGCGATGAATCATGATTCAACGCGAGGACCTGGCAGCGGCGGCATCCGCCGGGCTGCTTCATTACAGGCAAGTCGATCCACTGCTGGTTTTTCTCCTGCAGCGCGATGTGCTCGCGAAAAGGCAGGCGATGCTTGCACAGTCCCGTTTTCGGCCGATGGGCGCGAACAGCACGTCCGTCCTGATGGCATATCTTGCCGGCATGCTTGCCATGGTCACTGCGGCCTTGTTTGCCGTACTGTTCACCACCCGCACGGCAGAAGTGGTGGGCATCGGCGCGCTGGTAATCTTTTCGCTGTTCTACGGTGCCGGCGCCCTCGGTCTTGCTTCCTGGTTCCGCCATCGCGGCTTCAGCGCGCCGGTCAGGATACTGACCGCACTGGTGATCGCTCTCGTGCCCGTGGCGTTGTACTCCCTGAACTGAGCGTTCTCAAGCCTGGGAATAACCCGAGTCACGCAATGGCGAGATTGTTGTACACGCCGCCGCATCAGGATCCGGGCTTGGCGAGCAGGGAGTTTGCGAGCATGCGGGCGGTGGACGACTGGCCACTTCGAAGCGGCGGCTTGTCGAGAAGTTGATGGGTGCGCCAGTCCTTCGCCTGGGTGGCGAACTGCACCAGCAGGTCACGCAGCTTGACGGGAGTCAGCTGCTGCAGCCAGCAGCGGTTGACGAATAGAACCCGGCCCGTATCCGGGGAAATGGAAAAGAGCGGTCCGTTCAGCATGTACAGGAGAAGATTGGTTTCCATCAGCGCGCGGTACACTTCCGCTTCGCGGCCCGCGGCAGGAAGGCCGAAATCACAGAAGATGAGTACCAGGTTCTCTTCCAGCTCTTCACTGTAATTCAGGGAAAACGTCACGTCGTTGATCGACACCGGGCCGCCTGCCAGGATGCTGTCGGCGCCCTCCATCTGACAGACGCTGCAAAAATCCATGATCAGCTTGTCATAGTCACTTCTATTCATGTCGGCACCTCGCGGCCAAACGGTGGATGGTGAAGACGCATGCGAAGCTGCAGCGTCGATGTCAAGGGAGCGGGAACCGTCCCCGGCGGACGGCCCCTGAGCGCACGGAAGCGATTGCGGCCATCCTGCGCCCTGTTCCCTAGTTGAGTCGCGACTGGCCCGCCGCCTCGCGTTGCGCATGGTATTTTTGCGCGAGTTCGAAGGACTTCTGGGCAGCCAGTTCGGCGAGGGCCTGTGTCGCATCGATCACGATTTGGTCCGGATAATCCTTCTGTGACAGCACCAGCGGTATTTCAGTGCAGGCCAGGAACAGGGCGTCCGGCTTGTGCTCCCTGACCACCGCATCTCCGGCGCTTTTCAGGAGACGCCTGCCGTTATCGAGGTTGTTGGCCTTGACGCCGTCCTCATAAATTCCCTTCATCACCTCGTCTTTCTGCGAGGCAGGGGTGGGGTACACCCACTCGACCTGGGAATGCACCTTCTCGGCCCGGCCTTCATACAGCCTGTTGTTGATCGTTCCTGACGTGGCCAGCAATCCGACCTTCTTCGCGGCAGGATTTGCTTCCTTCAGGGCCATCAGTGCCGCATCCGCGATGTTCAGGACGGGAACATCCACCCGCTTTTCCAGTTCGGGATGGAACATATGCGCGGTGTTGCAAGGCATGACCAGGAGATGCGCGCCGGCGGCCTTCAATTGCCTGGCAGCGTGCAGCATCCCCCACAATGGATTGTCGGTGGTGGGGCTGGTCAGGTGGTTCTGCCATTCTTCTCTGGAGACCTGGTTGATATCCACGCGATTCAGATATCCGGTGCGGTCGTTGATGAGATGCGGCACGTTGTAGGAAATGATGCCGATGTTGTCCTGGTCGCCCGGCGCCGGCTCGATCCTGCGGGCCGCTTCGAGCATCTTGGCATTCAGGTCATTGGTTGCGTCCGGCCCCATGCCGCCGATGACGCCCACCGGAACAAACTTCCTGATCGGCGGCAGCGGTATCTGGTCTTCCGGGATATTGTCGACCCCAGCTTTGGCGGCCATGTTTCGCGATGTACTGCCCGACGTTGCCGGAAAACGGCCTGGCGATCTGAATGTTGTACCTCCAAGGCCACACTGTGCGGGCGACAGCATCCGCATGGCGTGTTTGAACCGGGAACGTATGCGCGCGCCGCTGCTTGCCGATTGACTGGTCGATGCCGCGCCGGAATCCGCCGGATTGCCTGGAATGACTCCGGCAGCGGGTGAGGTGGGGCGGTGAACTGAGGATGAAGAATTCATGGTATTTCCTTCGCTTCGGTTGCGAAAAGCCTGCGCGCAGGTCTGGGACGATGCGCGCAGGATGGTGCGTTACGATGAAGAACTGCTCACCTGATGATCAGGCGCCTGAAGTGGACGCACCGTCATTCTTCACAGGAGCCTTGCCTTTGGCGTCTCCCGGCTTGCTGCCGCCGACTTCCGTCTTGGCATCGACGTTCTCCAGGATGTAGCCGACCGCCTTCGTCGCCCATTGGCACAGCTTGGTCAACTCTTCCTCGGGAAGATTGATCATTTCCATCGTTTCGGCATTCGCCAGCGGTTTCATGAAATCCGACGCCGGGCGTCCGGTTTGCAGTACCTGGGTGGATACGCTGGCCAGTTGCTTGGAAAATTTGCCGTCCTGGCCTTCCTGCAGTTGCGAGCCTGCATCGATCTTGATGATCGCCGGCGCCGCCTTCAGCTGCGGCTTTTCGGGATTGCTATAGTCGGCGTACACTGCGATCCGGTATTCGTACTTCATGGTGTTGAAGTCCGGGTTGTCGGACTTGATCCGGTCGGCAATGACATACTCGCCCACGGTATAGGGGAAGCCGCCGCGCTCTTTGTACGTCGCTTTGACCGATTCAAAAGATTTCTTGATTTGTTCCGAAATCGGCGGGTATCCACCTTCGCTGGCCGGCTTGAAGTCGGGATGTCCATCCCATTCATGCGCGAAGATAGGGACGATGCCATCGCCGTGACCGGTGCCGCTTGGTTTGATGATGGCGTGTCTGCCTTCCTTCAACATCTCGAGAACCTTCTCTTCGATCTCGGCCAGGCTGTTCGCCTGCTTGTTGACGATTTCGCGTGCATACTCCGGCGTCTTCTTGGCAGCGTCGGTGCCGTTGAACTCGTTCATGTACGCGTAAGCTGTGCCTTTGTCCGCGGCCGGGACATAGGACCGGTTACAGGCGATGAAGGTATTTGGATCCAGCTTCTTGCCTTTGCGGGCATTCAGGGCATCGACGTTCAGCGACGCGCGATCGTTGACAATGGCGTGAACCCGGCGTCCAAACATCATGGGTTCGCCATCCTTGCCGATCTTGATGGCCTTGGCGAGCTGTGCGGTGTAGCCCACCACCACCGTGGGGCCTGCGTCCTTGGCGTTCCATCCGGTTTTGCGCAGTTTCTTCCGCATGGCGCGAATGCCGTCCTGATCAAAATGCCTGACCGACTCCACACCGGCCTTCAAGTCGGTTTTCAGTCCTTGCCGCAGGTTCTTGAGCGGATTCGAACTCTTCTTCTGGAAGGTGTCGATGCCGATTTCGGTGACTTTTTCATGCCCCAATGCCTTGAAACGCTCGGAGATACTGCTGCCGATCATGATCTTTTCATGAATCTTTTTGCTGGCCGCGAAATTGGGCGGATCTTCGCGCCCGGAGCAGGGAACCAGAACGAGTGCGTTCGGCACATCCTTCAACTCATCCGCAATCATGGCGAACGAATGATTGATGGTCTTCAGTGTCTCCGGATGCAGCGTGGTGATATTGCCGTAACCGGTACCATTCAACTCGAGCAGCATGGCGCCTTTCTTGCCGCCCGGGATATCGTGCGGCATGATGTCGAGCGGCGCGACGACAAATTCACCCGGCTTGATATTCTTCGGCAGGTCGATCGCCGACGCCGTCGCAATGCGATTCAGGATGCCGAGGTCCTGCCTGCTCGCAAAGTCGGTATTGTTTTCGAGCTTATGTCCGAGCAGGCATTCAAAGCTGATGTCTTCTTTCTTCGACTGTTCGGCGCGTGCCTGTGAAATCAGCCGGCCCATCGGGAAGCAGGACGGCATTTTTGCGACCGTGGAGGAGCTTCCGATCGGTCTGCTGTCAGCTTGAACGTCCGTTCCAGCCGCTTCGCTTCGTGAAGGATGTGGTTGATGAAGTTGAAGGGAATGTGTCGGTGAATGATGTTGAATGCCTGCGGCCATAACGTGTGTCGCTTTCTGTAACTGTTATTGAACGTTAATGAGATAAGACGTGAATAACGTGCGTTGGTGAGCGCAGATATCGACTCACAGGTGCACGCGGCTTATATGTGGTGAAACCGTGAAATCAGTTCCAAATCGATGGCGGAATGCGTCGGTTTGCGATGAGTGCGCACTCCATGGTTCCGGTACGGAGGACGTGGCGTGCGTTGCCGGACGCCATGGGTGGCATCCTCGGTGACGCGGCGGATTGCACTCGCGGAGGAGAGTGGTTAAGGATGGCGTGCGTGATGCAGCGCTGAACCATGGTCCGATGGGCTGTCGTTACTCCCGAGTCCATCATCCGCACGCGGATTGGATTGCGGCGCGGTTATGGTTTTCGGCCAGGCGATACGATGCGTCCGCAGTCGTGATGGAATCCGGTACGCTGTCGATCAAGAGGAATGTCGACAATTTCCTCTCTGGCAAAGCAGCGATCTTAGATCGCCTACAGGAAAATCATCGGTACACCACTCGGACTGACTGTGTCGTGAATGTGCACATCGGCCATGGTGCTTCGGATTGCCTGCAGTCGATCGAGCCGTAGGGAGCTACGATTAGAATGCGCAGAATGCCATTGCGGGAAGCGACTGGTGATTTGAGCGGGCTGATCGATGACCGTCACGGATGCGGAATCCATTTCGCCGTGTGTAGCGGAAAGCATGGGGTTTGCGATGTTGTGAATGCAATGGAGTCCGAAAATGCCGCAGTCGCTTCACATGGTCGTGACCAAGCACATCGTTCGGCACTCTTGAATGCGTTTTTTTCTGCGAGCGGTTTCAAGCGTCGGTAACTGGTGAATGATCCGCCTGCGGTACTTGAATCGCCAACGTTCCAGTGAACAAACGGCCCGGTTAGCAAAGCTGCCCCGGCTAACAAAGCTGACCGAAAGGAGCGGGACGAAGGATCGTCGTCTCCCGCTCATGCATTCTCAGC
>NZ_DAIUCO010000276.1:0-6648 GCF_036846085.1 Noviherbaspirillum sp.
GCGTCGCTCGACCGATTCACCGAAACCCACCTGTCCTTCCTCGACCAGCTGATGGAGTCGATCGGCGTGGTTCTGCATACCATCGAGGCGAACAGCCGTACCGAATCGTTGCTGACGCAGTCGCAGTCGCTGGCGCAGGAACTGCAGCAGACCAATCTGGAACTGGCGGAAAAGGCGCGCCTGCTGTCCGACCAGAACATCGAGGTGGAACGCAAGAACCGCGAGGTGGAACAGGCGAAGCTGGCGCTGGAGGAAAAGGCCACCCAGCTCGCGCTGTCGTCGAAATACAAATCCGAGTTCCTGGCCAACATGTCGCACGAGCTGCGCACGCCGCTCAACAGCCTGCTGATCCTGGCGCAGCAGTTGTCCGACAACCCGGACCGCAACCTGTCCGAGAAGCAGGTGGAATTCGCGAAGACGATCTACGGCTCCGGCAGCGACCTGCTGACGCTCATCAACGACATCCTCGACCTGTCGAAGATCGAGTCCGGAACGGTCACGCTGGAAGTCAGCGAATGCCGATTCCGCACCCTGCGCGGTTATGTCGAACGTACCTTCCGTCACATGGCGGAGGCGAAGAACATCAACTTCGCCGTCGACCTGGCGGAAACCCTGCCTGTGGCGATGATGACCGACACCACGCGCCTTCAGCAGATCCTGAAGAACCTGTTATCGAATGCGTTCAAATTCACCGCGCATGGACAGGTATCGCTCAATATCACGATGGCGAGTACCGGCTGGACCGCCGATCATCCGAACCTTGCACAGGCGGACGGCGTGCTTGCCTTTTCGGTGACCGATACCGGCGTCGGTATCGCTTCGGACAAGCTGCAGCTGATCTTCGAAGCCTTCCAGCAGGCCGACGGCAGTACGGCACGCAAATACGGCGGCACCGGCCTCGGCCTGTCGATCAGCCGCGAACTCGCGCGCCTGCTCGGCGGCGAGATCCGGGTGGAAAGCGTCATCGGGGTCGGCAGTACCTTTACCCTGTTCCTGCCCTACAACCGCGCCGGATTCATCAATTACGAAACGCCGCGCCATGCGCCCACGCCGACACAGGTGCTGGCGCAACAACAAGCCGCGTCGCCGTCCATCGTGTCGAAGATTGTGTATGCGGAAGCCGAGGATGTGGAGGTGATGGCCGAGGAGGAGCTGGAGCCGACGCCGGTGCGTGTTGAAATGCCGGTCGCTCATTATGAGACGACGCTGGACGACCGCGCGCTCATCGCCCCCGGCGATCCGTCCGTGCTGATCGTCGAGGACGATGCCCGGTTCGCCAAGGTGCTGCTCGACTATGCGCGCGAAAAGAACTTCAAGGGCATCGTTACTTCGAAGGGTGATTCGGCGCTCACGCTGGCGCGCGACTATATGCCGGCCGCCATCCTGCTCGATATCGACCTGCCGGATATCGACGGCTTCACGGTACTCGATCGCCTGAAGCGTGATCCCAGCACGCGGCATATTCCCGTCCACGTCATTTCCACGCTGAAGGAGCGCGAACGCGCGCTGCGGCATGGTGCGATCTCCTACCTGCACAAGCCGGTGTCGCGCGAACGCCTGCAGGAAGAGTATTCCCGCATCCAGCAGTTCCTGGTGCGCGGCAAGCGCAGCCTGCTGGTGGTGGAGGACGACAAGATGCAGCGCGACACCATCGTGGCGCTGATCGGCGAAAGCGATGTGCAGATCACCGGTGTCGAGACCGGTCAGGATGCGCTCAATGCACTGAAGTCGTCGCACTTCGATTGCATGGTGCTGGACCTGACCCTGCCCGACATGAGCGGATTCGAGCTGCTCGACAAGATCGGCGAGGACTCGACCTTGCGCAACCTGCCAATCGTCGTGTACACCGCCAAGGAGCTGAACCGCAAGGAAGTGACCCGGCTGAAGAAGATCGCCAAGACGGTGGTGGTCAAGGATGCCCGTTCACCCGAGCGCCTGCTCGACGAAACCGCGCTGTTCCTGCATCGCGCCCATGCCAGCCTGCCGGAGACGCAGCGCCGCATGCTCGATGAAATCCACGCCGCCGACGGTGGACTGGCGGGCCGCAAGGTGCTGATCGTCGACGATGACCTGCGCAACATCTTCGCGCTCAGTTCAGTGCTGGAGCGGCAGCAGATGAAAGTGTCGTTTGCGGAGAACGGCCGGGACGGCATCGAAGTGCTGGAAAAGGACCCGTCGATCGAGATCGTGCTGATGGACATCATGATGCCGGAGATGGATGGCTACGACACCATGCGTGCCATCCGCAACATTCCGAAGTTCAAGTTGCTGCCGATCATCACGCTTACCGCCAAGGCGATGAAGGGCGACCGCGATAAATGTATTGCCGCCGGCGCCTCCGACTACATCACCAAGCCAGTGGATGTAGCGCAACTGCTGTCGCTGATGCGGGTATGGCTGCATCAATAGTCATGCCGGTGATTCGCGCGGCGCAAGCCGTCGAAGACCTGGAGATCGACCTCCTGCTGGAGGGCGTTTTCCAGTATTCCGGCTATGATTTCCGCGGCTATCAGCGCGAGCCGCTGCGGCAGAAGCTGCACGCGCTGATGCAGGCGGATGGCATGCCGACGGTCTCCGCCTTGCAAGACAAGGTATTGCACGATACCGCCGCCTTCGAATCGCTGTTGCGCATATTGAGCGGGCAGCCTGCGCCGCTGTTCGACAATCCCGGGCATTTCCGTGCCTTGCGGGATGCGCTCGGGCCATGGCTGCGTTCCTGTCCATCCCCGAAAATCTGGATCGCCGATTGCCTGTCGTCGGAAGAGGCATGCTCGCTGGCGATCCTGCTGAAGGAAGAAAACCTGTACGACCGCACGAGGATCTTCGCCACGGTTTCCAACGAATCGTTGCTGGAAGAGGCCAGCGGCGGCAGCTTTCCGTTGCAGAAAATGCCGGAGTACGAGGAGAACTATCGCCGCAGCGGCGGTCAGGGCATGCTCGCCAACTACTGCATCGAAAGCGAGGGAAGGGCGTTATTCATTCCCGAGTTGCGCCGCAATATCACCTGGGCGCATTACAACCTGACGACCGATGCGTCCTTCAATGAATTCGAGCTCATCGTATGCCGTCGCCGGCTGGGAGATTTTGGGGTAGCGCTGCGTCGCAGGGCGCTGCAGCTGTTCCATGAGAGCCTGCCGTTGTTTGGCATGCTGAGTGTCGATGCGACGGCGGATTTTTCCGCGACACCGTTTGATTCGCGCTACAAGCCGGTCTGCGCGGAGCAGGGCTTGTATCGCAGAATGGTGTAGTCCGGCCAGACAAGACGCATACGGTGCATTCCGAACGCACCGTGTTGCGGATCCCTTACTGCAGGTCAGGCCGCCGCGCCCTGTCGCACGAATCCCAGCACAGCCGAAATTTCATTTGCTGTACTGACCAGGTCCTCGACCCACTCTTCCTGCAGGCGATCTGCCGGCGCGGAGATCGACAGGCCGGCGACCAGCTTGCCGGTGTCGTCGTGGATGCCGGCCGCCATGCACCGCACGCCGAGCTCGAGTTCCTCGTTGTCGCGCGCATAGCCGCGGGCGCGCACAAGACTGAGTTCGCGCTCCAGCTTGATCAGGTCGGTGATGGAATTCTTGTTATGGCCGGCAAGCCCGGTACGGGTTGCATAGGCGCGCACGGATTTGGCATCGTCAATCGACAGGAACAGCTTGCCGGTGGAGGTCAGGTGCAGGGGGGCCCGGCCGCCGATGGCCCGAACCACCTGCATGCCGGAGCGTTCGGAAAATGCGCGGTCGATGTACACAATCTCGTCACCCTGGCGGACGGACAGATTCACAGTCTGATGGGTCTTGCGGTGAAGGGCGCGCATGAAGTCGAGCGCGGCTTCCCGTACGTTGAGCCTGCTCTTGACGATGTTGCCGAGTTCCAGCAGGCGCATGCCGAGGCGATAGGAGCCGGCGTCGGCGCGGTCGACGAAGCGTTTCAGCACCAGGTCGTTGAGGATGCGATGTGCCGTCGACGGGTGCAGGCCGGTGACGGTCGACAGTTCCTTCAGGCTGACCGGGTCCGGATATTGAGCAAGGGCATCAAGTAACGAGATCAAGCGTTCGATTACCTGAATCGAGGTTTGATTGTCGGTGGATGAATCGGGTTTCATGATGTATTGGTGCGTTGCAGTAAAGGCTTTATATCACAATGTGAAAAAAACGAAAAGTCGTGCGAAAAGTTTTTCCGGCCGTCATTCAATAAATTTCATGATCCTGCAACAAGGTGTTCGAACTCACGCGCGCCATAATGCAGACATTCAACCACGTATGTTTCAGACAAGGATCACGCCATGGCAGTCATCACCTGCATCGAGGATTTGCGCATACTGGCGCAGCGCCGGGTGCCGCGCATGTTTTACGATTACGCCGATTCCGGCTCATGGACCGAGTCGACGTATCGTGCCAACAACACCGACTTTGCCGCCATCAAGTTTCGCCAGCGCGTGGCGGTCAACATGGAAAACCGTACCCTGGCAACCACAATGGCGGGGCAGCCCACCGTGATGCCGGTCGCGCTTGCGCCCACCGGGCTCACCGGAATGCAGCATGCCGACGGCGAAATCCTGGCTGCCAAGGCGGCCGAGAAATTCGGCGTGCCGTTCACCCTGTCGACCATGAGCATCTGCTCGATCGAGGATGTGGCGGCGAATACCAGCACCCCGTTCTGGTTCCAGGTCTATTTCCTGAAAGACCGTGAATTCATGGGCAAGCTGATCCAGCGCGCGAAGGCCGCCCGATGCTCCGCCCTGGTGCTCACCCTTGACCTGCAGATCCTCGGCCAGCGCCACAAGGACATGAAGAACGGCTTGTCCGCGCCGCCCAAGCTGACCGTTGCGAACATGCTCAACATGGCCACCAAGCCGGGCTGGTGTCTCGGCATGCTGCAGACCCGCCGCCGCGGCTTCGGCAATATCGTCGGCCACGCCAATGAAGTATCGGACATGTCGTCCCTGTCATCATGGACCGCCGAACAGTTCGACCCGGCGTTGTCCTGGGACCACATCAAGTGGGTCCGCGATCGCTGGGACGGCAAACTGATCCTGAAAGGCGTCATGGATGTCGAGGATGCCCGGATGGCCGCGCAATGCGGCGCCGACGCGCTCATCGTTTCCAATCATGGTGGCCGCCAGCTGGACGGAGCGGAATCATCGATCGCCGCATTGCCGGGGATTGTCGAAGCAGTCGGCGACCGTATAGAGGTCCAGATGGACGGCGGAATCCGATCCGGCCAGGACGTCATCAAGGCAATCGCCCTCGGCGCCCGCGGCGTCTATATCGGCCGGGCTTTCCTGTACGGCCTGGGCGCATTGGGCGAGGCGGGCGTCACCAAATGCCTGGAAATCATCCGCAAGGAACTCGATGTGACCATGGCGCTTTGCGGACTGACCGATATCAGGAAGGTCGATACATCCATCCTGCTGCCCGGTACCTATCCGCGTCCGCTCCCACCGCAATAAGCGGCCCTGCGGCCAGCCATGCCGTCACCGCTACCTTGACTGATAGAATTGCGCCTTCGATTCAGCGCGGCGGCGGTATGGCAAACGATGATCCACAAGTCAGCGAATTCAAAAGCAAAAGCGGTTTGAAGCGAATCCTCGGTGCGATCTCGTATTCGTTCGAAGGATTCCGGATGGCCTGGAAGAGCGAGCATGCGTTCCGCCAGGAGCTGATGGTCGTCGTGCCGGCCACAATCCTTGCGCTGACCTTGCCGATCATGCCGGTTGAGAAGCTGGCGCTGGTCGGTGTGCTGGTCCTGGTGCTGATCGTCGAGCTGATCAATTCCGCGATCGAAGCCGCGATCGATCGGATCTCCTTTGAACGGCACCAGCTATCCAAGAACGCGAAAGACTTCGGCAGCGCCGCCGTGTTTCTGGCCTGCTCGCTCGCGATCGCTACCTGGGCGGTGATTCTTTTTCCCCTCGCAACGCAGTAACCCGCTTTCCGTGCCCGATCGTCACGGCATCATGCCTGCCGGGGCGCGTTGCGGTCCACCCATTGGGCGAATGCCTGCAGAAATTTTTCCAGGAAGGCACGCGTCGAGTCGTTCGCGAGTTCGCCTTGCGGGGTGAACAGGCTGCCGGCGTTACCGATGTACGCTTCCGGCTGCTGCAGCACCGGCACATTCAAGAACACGAGCGACTGCCGCAGGTGATGATTGGCCCCGAAGCCGCCGATGGCGCCCGGTGACAGCGTAATGACCGCGCCGGGCTTGCCGTTCCACGCACTCTGGCCATATGGCCGGGAACCGACATCGATTGCATTCTTCAACGGGGCGGGGACCGATCGGTTGTACTCGGGCGTCACAAACAGCACCGCGTCCGCAGCCGCGAGACCCTGCTTGAAGTCGACCACCGGTTGGGGCGGATCGGCTTCCCAATCCTGGTTGTAGAGCGGCAGGTCGCCGATCTCGAGAATCGACAGCCGTAATGACGGTGGCGCCAGGGCAATCAGGGTCAGGGCAAGCTTTCTGTTCAGGGAATCCTTGCGCAGGCTACCTACAAGAATCGCTACGTTGCAGGGTGAGGACATGATAGGTCTTTCAGGACGCGGTTCGGTGTTGGCATTCGCGGGATCATGCTTGTTGCGATGCCGCAAATACATAGACATCTTTTCCATACCGTTGTTTCCATTGCTTTTGCCCAGTACATGTGTGAGG
>NZ_DAIUCO010000277.1:0-6625 GCF_036846085.1 Noviherbaspirillum sp.
AATCCTTAAACACCACCCCCTCCCCCAATGACGGCGGCCGGTTGATCCGCGACCAATGCCCGCTCAACATGATCTCCTCGAACTTCTCCGCCGGCACCGGCGGGCTGAAGATGAATCCCTGCGCACTGGTGCAGTCGCGCGCCTTCAGGTAAGCGAGCTGTTCGGCGGTCTCCACGCCGCCCGCGGACACGCCGATACCCAGGTTGTGCGCCAAACTGATGATGGCGGACGTGATGGCCGAATCCTTCCGCCGGTGCGGCAAATGCTGCACGAATGCCTTGTCGATCTTCAGGCCGTCGACCTCGAATTCCTTCAGGTCGATCAGCGCGTTGCTGCCGGTGCCGTAATTGTCGATGGTGACGCGCACACCGAGCGCGCGCAATTCGGTCAGCTGGCGCTTGACCTCGGGGTGCTTGGTCAGCATCGATTCGGTGATTTCGATTTCCAGGTAGTGCGATGCCAATCCGGTTTCCTCCAGGATCGGGCCGATCATCCCGACGAACTGCGGATTGCTGAACTGGCGCGCCGAACAGTTGACCGATATCCGGAGGTCTGGCATGCCCTGCTCCTGCCATTGCTTCACCTGGCTGCAGGCCTCGCGCAGCGCCCAATCGCCGATGTCCACGATCAGGCCGGTTTCTTCCGCGATTGCCAGGAAGTCGTTCGGCAGCACCAGGTCGAGTTCGGTCGCCTGCCAGCGCAGCAGCGCTTCCACCGTCGAGATGGTCCAGTTGTTCAGATCGATCTGCGGCTGGTAGTACAGCTCGAATTCCTTGTTCTTCAATGCATTGCGCAGCGCCAGCTCCCGATCCTTCTTCCAGTTGCGCTCCATGTGGATATCGGCGGTATAGACCTGGTAGGTGCCGCGGCCGGCGCTTTTTGCCCGGTACAGCGCCAGGTCGGATTTCTTCAGCAGTTCGACCGAGCTCCTCGCATCGGTCGGGTAGGTGCTGATGCCGACGCTGGTGCCGCCGATGACCTCATTGCCGTCGAGGTAATACGGTCGGCCGAGTTCGATGATGATCTTTCGCGCGAGGGTTTCCGCCGCCTCCGGCTGCGATACGTCGGTCTGGATCAGGACGAATTCATCGCCGCCCAGACGCGCGACGAAATCCGTCTCGCGCAGCGAGGACAGGATGCGCGTGGCCACCTCTTTAAGCAGCAGATCGCCGACATGATGGCCGAACGTATCGTTGACATGCTTGAAGCGGTCCAGGTCGAGCAGCAGCACCGACAGCGGCGCCTTGGTGCGCTCCGACATCGCGATGGCCTGGTGCAGCCGGCTGCTGAAGCTGACGCGATTGGGAAGACCGGTCAGCACATCATGGTTGGCGAGGAACTGTGTCTGTTCTTCGGCCAGCCGGTGTGCGGTCTGGTCGCGCATGATCTTGACGAAACCGCGCAGGCTGCCGTCCTCGTTGCGGATGGGCGTCACGACGCCGACAGCCCAGAAGCGGGTGCCGTCCCGGCGCAGATGCCAGCGGTCATCCTCGGAACGCCCCACCGCCTCCGCCTCGACCAGCTCCCGCAACGGCTCGCCCATGCCGCGGTCTTCCGGCGTGAACAGGTCCGACACCGGCTTGCCGACCGCCTCCTCCGTCGACAGGCCGAGCACTTTTTCGGCCCCGGAGTTCCAGCTGATGATGGTGCCGTGCGGGTCCATCATCATGATGGCGTACTCGGTCGATGCCTCGACCAGCAATTGGTAGTTCTCCTGCGCCTGGCGCAAGGCCTTTTCCGTCTGGATGCGCTGGGTAATGTCGGCATTGGTTTCCAGGTAGCGCAACGGGCGCCCGTCCTGCAATTCCAGCGACCACTGGCTGAACACCACGAGCTCCCGCCCATCCTTGGCGACATGGACAAGTTCGCCCTCCCAGTACTGGGTCTCCTGCATTGCCTTTTCGATTTCTTCCAGCGGCTGGGGATACCGGGTCTGCAGCAGTTCATGGCTGACGCGGCCGATCGCCTCCTCCTTGGTGAATTTGTAAAGCCGCTCGGCGCTGCGGTTCCAGTAGGTGACGACGTGGTCGGGTGAACGGACCAGGATCGCATCATGCGACAGGTCGAGCAGGCTGGCCTGTTCCTGCAGCAGGCGCGCCTGCTGCGCGAGCGCTTCTTCGCGCTGTCTCAATTCCGATATATCGTGGAATACGGCCACGGCGCCGATCAGCGTGCCGTTGCCGTCCACCATCGGCCGCGCGTTGGCGCTGATCCAGCGGCCTTCGATTCCTTCCGGATGACAGCTGTAGGCAATCAGGCCGTTGACATGCTCGCCCCGGAGGGCGCGGGCCAGCGGCCGGTCCGCCGGCACGTACGGCGTCTTGCCGTCAGGCTGGCACAGCGTGTAGGCGAGATAGGTTTGCTTCGTTTCGTCATCGACCGGACCGGCGTGCAGCAGGCGCTGTCCGGCGGCATTCATCACGATGATGCGTCCCGTTACGTCAGCCACCACCACCGCGTCGGCCATGCTGTCGAGAATCGACTGCGTGATGTGTTCCTGGGCACGGACTTCGTTTTCCAGTTGCTTGCGGTCGGATATATCGCGCAGCGACGCGGAAAAGATCATGCGGCCGGCGGACGGAATCGGCGTGATGCTCAGTTCGACCGGAATCTCGCTGCCATCCTTGCGGCGGGCCGACAGCTCGGCCCGTCTGCCGAACATGGTCGTTTCGCCGGTGTTGAGAAAATGCGCCATTCCCGTCAGATGGGCGGCGTGATGGCGCTCCGGGATGATGGTGTCGATGAGGCGCAGGCTGCACGCCTCCTGCCGCGTCCAGCCGAAGGTTCTTTCCGCCTGCAGGCTCCACTCCACGATCCGGCTTTCTTCGTCAATGGCGATAAACGAATCCAGTGCATTGTCGATGATGAGGCGGTAAAGCTGGTCCGATTCGTCGGGCCGAGGTGGGCTCATGTTGGATGATTTGATGCCGAAAAGTACATGACGGTCTGACAGCACAAGTTGGCGGTGGTTCTGGATACCGTCAATGCATAAAGAATGCCTGCCTTCCGCCTACAGATTCCGTCTGACATGCCAATGGCAAAAAAGCGACAGCATGTCAATTGCCGATTCATTCAGGATAGAATGATTGCCATTGGTTATCACCGTCGTAAAAAGGAGATCCACTTGCGCTGCATTGCAGCAAAGTGATGATCATTACCCGAATTCCAACCGTCTTACTATCGTCACGCCATGACTATCCGGCACTGCCTGTCCGCCTGCAAACCTCTGGTTGACTGACGATTCATTCGGGATGCCGATGATGGAAGCGCTTCTCAAACATTTGATCGACATTACCTGTCAGCGCGATCACACGCTGCTCGACAGTTCGGTCGTTTCAGCGCTGCATGATCTGGTTGGGGCGGATCAGGTCCGGGTGCACGAACTGTTCCGGTTCCGGGACCAGATGTTCATCCGCCCGAAAACCTGGATCGAAAACGGCAAGGCCGTTGCGGCGGAAGACTGCATGAGCGCCGACCAATACAAGGGCGAACCGATCAGCAACTATCCTGCCCTCCTCGATGCCATCCAGAAACAGCAGGAATGCGTCAACCATGTCACGCCCGGCGTCGGTCATACACTGTGGATGCCGATCTGGCTCCAGGACAAGGTCAATACCTGCATCGAAATCGTCAATCCGACACCATATTCGGAAAGCACGATGCACGTGATGGAAGGCATCCTGAGCGTCTACCGCAACTACCAGAACATTCTCGACTACAGCGAACGCGACTCCCTCACCGGCCTGCTGAACCGGAAGACCTTCGACGAAAAATTTTCCCGCATGCTGGCGGCGAGCATTGCCGATGTGTCGCCACAGAACCAGGATGAGCGGCGACAGGTCGGCGTCGAAAAGGGCCAGTGGCTGGCGGTCGTGGATATCGATCACTTCAAGCGGGTGAACGACCAGTTCGGCCACCTGTATGGCGACGAGGTGCTGATTCTGGTCGCCAACCTGTTGCGCGCGTCCTTCCGCTCGCAGGACCGGGTGTTCCGCTTCGGCGGCGAAGAATTCGTCGTGCTGCTGCGGTCCACCACGCTGGAAGAGGCGCATCGGATTTTCGAACGCTTCCGCCGCAACGTCGAGAAACATGAGTTCCCGCAGGTCGGGCAGGTCACCGCCAGCCTGGGTTTCGCCGCCATCACCCAGGAATCGCCGGTGGTGATTCTCGGCCATGCCGACCAAGCGCTCTATTACGCGAAAGAAAACGGCCGCAACCGCGTCTGCCACTACGACGAACTGGTCAGCAGCGGCCTGTTGCGCTCGGAAGTGTCGAACGACACCGTTGAATTCTTCTGAGAACGGTTCATCCTCCCGTTATTCTTATAAAGCACGCTTGACGCCGGCCATCAACGCGCCGGCAATCATCAACAGTCCCCCGGCGGCCCGGTTGCTCACGGTGACGAATCTTTCATTCGCCGTGAAGCGCCGCGACTTGCTGCCCAGCCATGCGTACAGCGTATAGGCGGCAGCGTCGAGCGCGATGCAGGTGGCGCCGAACACCAGCAATTGCATGCCGACCGGCCGGGTCGGATCGATGAACTGCGGCAGCAGCGCGACGAAGTACAACAGCGCCTTCGGATTCGACAATTCCACCACCACCGCCTGCCAGAATGCGCGCAACCCGCCGACTGCCTGCCCCGGATCGGCGCTGACAGTCAGGGCGCTCGCCTTGTTGCGGATGGCGGAGATGCCGAGGTAGAACAGGTAGGCGACGCCCACCCATTTCACAACCGAAAACAGGGTATTGCTGGCGACGACCAGCGCCGCGATGCCGGTGGCGGACAAGGCGAAGTAAATTGCATTGCCGACCGCAATCCCTGCAATCGCCCAGTAGGAACGGCGCAGTCCGTTGGACATGGCCTGCGCAACCACCAGGAGCGCCGCCGGGCCGGGCGTCAGGCAGACCACCCCGGTGGTAACGACGAAAAGCAGATAGGTTTCCCAGCTCATTGTTTTCCCCTTGATTTACATTGTTCAATGCTCGGTACCGGCATAGATCCACATCGCCTGAGTCCGGCCCGCAGGCTGAAAGCCTATGGATCGATAGAATTCGATAGCTTCGCCGTCCGCCACCAGGATTTGCTGATGAAGGCCGGCATACTTCATGTGCAAGGCCTCCATCATCCGCCTGCCTATTCCCCGCCGCTGTAACTCGGGATGCACCAGCAGGTGCGGGTAATAAACGACCAGGTGGCCGTCCGAAATGGCGTTTCCCAGGCCGATCAGCCGTCCCGCACTGCGCGCCGTAACCAGGGAATGCGAATTCGACAAGGCCGCCATCAATTGGGCCGGCTTCCCGGCAGACGACCAGCGATGCGCCCGGTAAAGCGCCAGCACTTCACGTTCTTCCACGCTGTCATCAAGACTGATGCCGATATCCATCCGCCGTTATTCCTGAAAGATTTACCTGTTCACCTGAGTCATAGCTTATGCGCCGCGGCCGCTGGACTGAATGGACAATAAAAGGCAATATCGGCTTCCCACCTTTGTTTTTATCGAAATTGGACGGTTCCGCCATGAAAATCGAACTCGATGCGATGGATGCCCGAATCCTCGACATCCTGCAGTCCGACGCCCGCACCACGATGGCGGAGATCGGCCGGCGGGTGCACATGAGCCAGCCGGCGGTCGCCGAACGCGTCCGGCGGATGGAAGCCGCCGGCGTAATCGCCGGCTACCACGCGCAGGTGAATCCGGCGGCGCTCGGCTACGGCATTACCGCCTTCATCCGGGTGTCCAAGCGCAGCCACCAGACACCGGTGGAGGTAGTGGCGGCGGAATTGCCGGAAATCGTCGAATGCCATTCGATCACCGGCGATGACTGCAGCATTGTCAAGGTGATCGCGCCATCAGTGGCGGAACTGGAAAAGGTCATCGTGGCGCTGACCCGCTGCGGCGTCACCTCCACATCGCTGATCCTGTCGTCGTTCATCGAACGCAAGGCCATCAAGCCGGCGGGCTGACGCGGCGCAAACCGGCGGGCTGCGGCGGTCGCTTGACGTTAACGTTAACGTAAGCTACCGTAACGACCGTCCCTCCTTCCCGGATCCCGCCATGACCGACCTTTCCATTGCGCAAAAACTGACCGAGTACAAGCCTGTCAACAAGGTCCGTTTCGTTACCGCCGCCTCGCTGTTCGACGGCCACGACGCCTCCATCAACATCATGCGGCGCATCCTGATGGCCAACGGCGCCGAAGTGATCCACCTCGGCCACAACCGTTCGGTTGACGAGATCGTGACGGCGGCACTGCAGGAAGATGCGCACGGCATCGCGATTTCCAGTTACCAGGGCGGGCACGTCGAATACTTCAAGTACATGATCGACCTGCTGAAGCAGCGCGGCGGCGAACACATCAAGGTGTTCGGCGGCGGCGGCGGCGTGATCGTGCCTTCCGAGATCGCCGAACTGCACGCCTACGGCGTCTCCCGCATCTTCAGTCCGGAAGACGGCCAGCGGATGGGACTGGTGGGCATGATCCTGTCGATGATCCAGGCCTGCGATATCGATCTTTCGGCGACGGCGCCGACCGGCCTGGCACAACTTACCGATGGCGACTTCAGCCGGCGCCAGCGGCCGCTGGCGCAATTGATCACCGCATTGGAAAGCGGCACGGTGTCCGC
>NZ_DAIUCO010000278.1:0-6622 GCF_036846085.1 Noviherbaspirillum sp.
CCATGGATGTTGTACGTCGCGATCGTCACCGGCCAGGGATTCAGGTCCGGCGTGATTGCTTCTTCGACAGGGGTCAGCAGGTTGGCGTCAGTGAATTTCATCGTGCCTCGACATTGTCTTTGCGTGTGAACAGGCGCTGCAGGCCCAACGCCGATCCGATCAGCAATGCGGCGACCAGCGCCAGCACCGCGATCGTGCCGGGACTGGGATTGCGTATCGCTTCCGCAAGGTGGTGAACAAAGGTAACGGTGATGATGATGCCGGGTGTCATGCCGAGCAGCGTGCCGAGCATGTAGTCACGGAAGCGAATATGCGACGCGCCGGCAATGACATTGACCACGGTGAACGGCGCGATCGGGAGCATGCGTACGATGATCATGGCAATGATCCCGCGGCGGGCGATGCGGCGGCTGAGCCGGTTGATGCGCGGACCGACGAGCTGGTGCACCGTATCGCGGCCGAGCCAGCGGCCCAGCCCATAGGTGACCGCCGCGCTGAGCAGCGTGCCGCCGATTGCGTAAAACGCACCGGCGACCGGACCGAATACGATGCCGGTCACGCCGATCAGCAAGGTGACCGGCACCATGACGAGGCCGGCGATCGCATAGCTGCAGATCACGGCGACCGGCGTGAACGGCAAGGCTTCGAGGCCGCGCGCAAGCGACACCAGCGAAGCCAGGTTGACCCATTCACTCAACGGCGTCCAGCGCCATGCCACGGCAAAGAGCGCCAGCGCGACCGCCAGGGTGCCGAGCCCGATCATCCGGCGAGGCACCGGGCGGCGTGCGTCCTCGGGCACGAACTGTTCCACCAGTTCGTCCGGATCGATCGGCTTTTCCGGATCGAACACCGCCTGCGACGGAATGAGCGCCTCCAGCTCCGGCGTGGTGACCGGATCGAACACGATCATCGAACGGCCGGGCTGTCGCAACGCATCCACCGCCGCATGCAGACTGCCGGTGCGGCGGGTGGCGGCGGCCACCTCGTCCGGCTCGGTCGCCAGATGTTCGGCGAGCAGTCGGTTGCGCAAGCGGGCGATGGCGGCCCGCCTGTCTTCATGCCCCGAGGCTTCGATCACGAGGTTGCATTCGGTGTCGAAGGCCATGGAACGGTTGCTGAGATTGGCCGAGCCGATGCTGATCAGGTCGTCGTCCATCGTGAAGACCTTGCTGTGCACGTTCAGGCAGCTGCTCTCCTTCAGTCCGGGCAAGGTCGGGCAATACATCCGGTAGCGCCCTATCCTGTCGGCTTCCTTCAGACGGTGATGCACGCGCGCCCGCAGCACGCCCATGGTGGCCTGTTCCAGCCAGCCGCTCTGGTTATGCGGGGAAACGATCATGACTTCCGGCGCATGCTCCTGCATCAGGCGGGCGGAGAGCGCATTGCAGATCAGGTCCGAGGTGAAATACTGGTTCTCGAAAAACAGGTGATGCCGTGCGTTCGCTATCGCATCGAGATGCAGTTGCCGCACCTCAAAAACGCCGATCTGGCCATCAAACGCCGGTTCGGTGCGCGCGATCGCGACATCGATATCGGTCAGATCGGGCGCAATCTGCGCCGGCCAGGGATCGCGCGCACGTTCGATCGTCGCGGTGACCGGCTCCATGCCGGTGGCGCGCTGCCAGCGCTGGCGCGCCAGTTCGCCGAGCGCCCGGGCGACATCGCCATCGACCATTGCCTGCACATCGTGGAAAGGGTCGTGCGGCTTGCCGTCGCTGTCGTGGCGCAGCGGGGAGTTGCAGGCGTGCTCGGAGGTATCCCAGCGCGCCCGCGTCAGATCCAGTCCGCCGACGAAGGCGAGCTTGTCGTCGATGACCACAACCTTTTGATGGTGCGAGCCGCCGACCGGGTGATGACCGTCCATATGGAAGGCAAGCCGGTGATGCGTGCGCCAGCCCAATTTGTAGGCCGGCAGCCATTCGCGCTCCAGCGCGTACAACATGGCGAAATCCCAGTTCAGCACGTAGGCGCGCAAGCCGGGGCGCGACTGCACCACCGCATGGAGGAAGTCGCCGAGCGGTTCGGGAAAACCGTCGTTGGCGCCTTCGGGCACGAGCCGGATGCGCGAATCGATATCCCAGCTCAGGATAAATATGCTGTGACGGGCGGCGCGGATGGCTTCCCGTACCGCACGGAAATAGATGTCGGCGTCGACGAGCATGCTGAAACGGTCCGCATGCTCGATGCGCCAGCAATTGCGCCCCGGCTGGAGCAGGCTTAATGCAGCGGATGGTGCACCGGAGGACTTCTCTGTTACAGGCATTCAGGCATAACCGAAAGAAATGTTGATTATTTCTTCGACGCCCCGGTGCACGGATGGTTTCTGTCAATCGCCGCGCAAAATCAACTAACCGGCAGTTATCGCCCTTTGCAATCCAAGCACAGACCCGGCTGCGGCCGCTGCTGTTGCACCGACGCTATTCCTTTTTCTCGCGCAAGCGGATCAGGCCTTCCTGCGCCACGGTCGCAACCAGATCGCCGCCGCGGTTGTAGACATAGGCCATGCATAGTCCCCTGCCCCCGGATGCATTCGGGCTTTCCATGGCAAACAGCAGCCATTCGTCCATCCGGAATGGCCGGTGGAACCAGATCGTGTGATCGAGGCTGGCGATCTGCAGACGCTTGTCGCCCATCATCACGCCATGCGGCTGCAACGAGGTCCACAACAGGCCATAGTCGGATACATAGGCGAACAGCGCCTCGTGCGTCAGGGGCTGGTCGGGCAAGGCGATCGGCGATTTGGTCCAGACCTGCTTGGTGGTTGCGCCCTGGTTGCCGCCGAAGATATCGCCGGCATGGTCGGCGCGAAAATCCACCGGGACCGGCTGGTAGGGCCGCGACGTGTTGGCTGCGCGCTCCTTCCAGGTTTGCAGGTTGGACTTGAGCTGTTCGGGATCGGCGTGGGCGGGCGCCGCCTTCTGGTGCGACAGGCCCTCCTCTTCCGTCTGGAACGACGCCGACATCACGAAGATCCGGCGTCCTTCCTGGATCGCCACCACCCGGCGCGTGCTGAAGGTGCCGCCGTCCCGCACCCGCTCGACTTCGTAATCGATCGGCAGCCGGTGGTTGCCCGGCAGGATGAACAGCGAATGCAAGGAATGCGGACGGCGGCCTTCCACCGTCACGCTAGCCGCATGGAGCGACTGGCCCAGTACCTGGCCACCAAAGACATTGGGACTGCCCATGAAATGGCTCTGGCCGCGGAAGCGGTCCTCGCCGGTCTGCTCCAGCGCGAGAAGGCGCAGGATTTCCTCGGTATTGAAAAGTGTTGTATCTAGCATGTTGTTTTATCGACAGCGAAAAAATTCGGGCAACGGATCATAGTGCATTTCCGCAATGGAGAATGTCGCGTAGTTCACGTTTGCAGGGCGGTTATCGAAACCGTTTCCCACTCCGGAAACGGTTTTGGGTATCGGGATCCCCCTCCTGCACAGACACGTGAACTAAAACTGTCTTTGCAAGAAGCTTGCCTTCACGCGGCATTCGGCCAATACTCGGAATGTTGCCAAGCAGAACTATAACTATCCCACTTCCCTGGATTGGAGATTTCATGGGGCAGGAGACATCGATGCATGAATCGTCAGAAGCAGCGGCGCGCCGGCCCTGGAGCCGGGCCGGCAGGAACCGGATGACCAGATGGCTGCTGACCGGCGTTTTCGCCGCCGTCTTCATCGGCCTGACCGGCCATGTAGTCTACCGTGCCGGTTACCGCATCGGTCTTGATACGCTTCAGAAGCAGGCGAACCATCGCCTGGAAGTCTTCAAGGCATCCTTTTTTTCTCCGGTGGAACGATTCGACTACCTGCCCGACCTGCTGGCCCGGCATCCGACCATTCTCGACGTGCTGGGCCAGCATGGCGATACGACCAAAGCGGGGACGCTCAACGGTTTTCTTGAAGACGTCAACAGGACGGCCGGATCGGCCGCCATCTATGTGATGAATGCCGAAGGCGTGACGATTGCCTCGAGCAACCACAGAAGCGCCGACAGTTTCGTCGGCAAGAATTTTTCGTTCCGCCCCTACTTCAAGGATGCGCTGAACGGCAAGCTGGGCCGCTTCTACGGCGTCGGCTCGGTGACCAGGGAACCTGGCTACTTCCTGGCATTCGGCGTGCGGCAGGGCGACCGGTCGCTCGGCGTGGTCGCGGTGAAAATCGACCTCGATGATATCGACCAGCGCTGGGATGGAAGCGCGGACCAGGTGGCGGTTACCGACGACAACGGCATTATCTTTCTTAGTTCGAATCCGGACTGGAAATACCGAACGACGACACCGCTTGCGCCAGAGGTGCTGAACAAATTGCGCGATACCCGCCAATATGCATCCATGCTGAAAGAGCCGATCGAGTTCGGCATCGACGCGATCGAAGGCGGCTCCCGTATCGTCCGCATGCAGGACGGCAGCGGACGCAGCGACGCGCGCTACCTGGCGCTCAGCACCGACCTGGCGGGCGCGAAATGGACGATCACCATCTATTCGCCGGTTGACGTCGTCGCCAACATCGCACTTCTCTACAGCGGCATCGGCGCCGGCGGTGCTGCATTCCTGGTCCTGCTGGGACTGTACGTCATGCAGGTCCGCAAGCGCATCAGCGAAAAGGAACGTGCACGGCAGGCCGCGCAGGCCGCGCATGAGAAGCTGGAGGCGCAGCACCGCGAACTGGAAATCCTGAGCGAGCACCTGAAGGCGATTGCCATCACCGACGGCCTCACCGGCTGCTACAACCGCCGGCACTTTCTCGATGTCTCGTCGACGATGCTCAGCGCCGCGCGCAGGCACCGGCGCTGCGTTACCGTCCTGATGATCGATGTCGACTTTTTCAAGAAGATCAATGACACCTATGGGCATCCTGCCGGGGACGAGGTGCTCAAGGCCGTGGCCGGCGTGTGCAGGAGCGTGTTGCGCGAATCCGATTTCATGGCGCGATTCGGCGGCGAGGAATTCGTGGTCATCCTTCCGGATACCGCCGAACCGGACGCGTTCGCGGTCGCGGAGCGCCTGCGGGCATCGATTGCGTTGATGAAGGTGGCGGTCGACGGCGGCAGCATCGGGGTCACCGTAAGCATCGGCCTGTCGGAGTTCGTGCATACGGAGACGAGCATCGACAAGGCGCTGGCACGCGCGGACGCGGCCCTGTATCGTGCCAAACAACTCGGCCGCGATCGCGTGGTCGGTACGGAAGTCCCCGCACCGGTCGAGGCAGGCTGAGCGCCGCCACGCGGGTGCCTAGTCTGCCAGCGCCTTCCAGGGCTGCGTCGCCCGCCAGCCGGCAATCCATTCGCGCGGCATCGCCAGGCTGAAGGCGCCAACGTCCGCAACCAATCCTTGCAGCATCGCCGGCATGATACTTACGCCGCGGGTAATCGCCGGGAGGCGGGAAGCGATCTCCTGTTGCACCGTCTCGGCGAGCCAGTCGCCGTGGTGCGTCCAGACGCTGCCGCCGATGACGAATACACGGGTATCGAGCACTGCCGTCACGTTGTACAGCGCGCGGCCAAAGCGGCGCGCCGCTTCCAGCGCAAGTTCGCGCGCCTGCGGATCGCCGGCGCGCGCCGCGTCGAACACATCCTGGGTCGACTTCCCGAGCCGGTTGCCGAGATTGCGGCCGGAAATCAAGCCCTCGACATCGCCGACATTGCCGCACCCGCACAGCGCGTCCGAGTCTTCGCTCATCAGCATGTGGCCGGCATGACCGGCGTTGCCGCCCTTGCCCCGCAACATATTTCCATCGACGCAAAGACCGAAACCGACGCCGGTGCTCCAGGTGACATACACGCAGTTCGGCTCGCCCTGCACGGCGCCGAAGGTGCGCTCGGCCGCCAAGGCGGCAACGCAATCGTTCTCGATCAGCACGTGGGCAAAGCGCTCCTGCAGCACCCGTTGCAGCGGAATCGCCTTCCAGTCGTTCGGCAGGTCGGCCGCGCCCTCATCGCCGCCGCAGATGTTCGGGGCGGCCAGTCCGATGCCGCCATCGAGATCGACGAAGGGGCCGCAGGAACTGACGCCGATCGACGTTAGCAGGGCCGGGTCGATGCCAGCCTTTCTGCAGGCGGATTCCAGCAGGCCGATTGCCTGTTCGGGCAAGGCGCGCACGGTGCCGCTTTTTGCAGTGGGGGCGGTCAGGCGGGCGAGCGGGCCGCTTTCGTTGGCGATGCTGGCGGCGATCTTGGTGCCGCCGATGTCGAGTGCGCCGATGATGTGGGGTTTAGGCATGGTGTTAATTTGTGTTTATAAATAATGACTGCTTTTCGATGGTTGCAAACAAGTGCGCGCCCTGCAAGGGGGAATCCAGAGCCACGGAGTGTCTCCGGTGATACTCACTCCTGTCATTCCCGCGCAGGCGGGAATCCAGAGCTACGGAGTGTCTCCGTTGATTCAATCCTTATGTCTCTTCGAAAAGACAAGCCGGGACTGGCCCCGGCGGGCCACCTTCTTTTTTGCTTCGCCAAAAAAGAAGGCAAAAAAGGCGACCGCAAAGTCGCTGCCCTTCGAGGGTGGAGCAGGGAATTCGGACAGCATGCTGTCCGCCTGCGTAACGGTACGCGCTTGCAAGCGCGTACTCCTTCTCCCGAAAAAGAGGGGGCCAAAGCGGGAAGCGAAATAAACTCGCCTGCGGCTCAG
>NZ_DAIUCO010000279.1:0-6617 GCF_036846085.1 Noviherbaspirillum sp.
TAGCTCTGGATTCCCCCTTGCAGGGCGCGTACTGGCTTGCAAGCCAGTACCGTTTTGCAGGCGGACAGCGTGCTGTCCGCATTCCCTGCAAAACCCTGCGCGGGAATGACGAAGGAAATGCATTACCGGCGACAATCCGCTTCCTCGGACTCTCCCTTGCACGTCACGTAACAGCTTTTAAGCCACTACCGTTTTGCAAGGAATGGCAAAAATTCAAGTTCTGCTTACCACCTCAAAAAATAATCTTAGGGACAACAAAAGCAAACCTTCTCCGCCATGCAAAAAAAACTAAAAATCCTCACCTGGCACACCCACGGCAGCTACCTCTACTACCTCACCCAATCCCCCCACGACTTCTACGTCCTCTCCAAACCCGACCGCCCTCCCGGCTACGGCGGCCGCCACGGACACATCCCCTGGGGGGACAACGTGATCGACATGTCGGTCGACCAGGTAAAGGACGAACAATTCGACTGCATCCTCTTCCAGGATGACGACCAGTACCTGCAGGACCAGCATATCTACCTGACCGAGAGCCAGCGCCGCCTGCCGAAGATCTACCTGGAACACGATACGCCGCGTGAACATCCGACCGACATGCCGCACCCCGTCGACGATCCGTCGATATTGCTGGTGCATGTGACGCCGTTTAACGCGCTGATGTGGGACAACCGCCGCACGCCGACACGCATCATCGAACACGGCGTCGTCGTGCCGGACGATATCCGCTATGACGGCAGCCGTTCATGCGGACTGGCGGTGGTGAATCACCTCGCCCGCCGGGGTCGCCGGCTGGGCGGCGATGTCTACCGGCGCGCATATGAAAAGGTGCCGCTGGAACTGGCGGGCATGGGTGCCGATGAAATGCCGGGCGGCGTCGGTGAAGTACTGCATGCCCGGTTGCCGGCATACATGGCGCAGTACCGCTTCTTTTTCAATCCGATCCGTTACACCAGCCTCGGCCTCGCGGTCATCGAAGCGATGATGGTCGGCTTGCCGATCGTGGCGCTGGCGACGACCGAGATGGCGACTGTCATCGACAACGGGGTATCGGGCTTTGCGGATACCGATGTCGACAAGCTGATTGTCCACATGCACCGGCTGCTGGCCGATCCGATGGAGGCACGCGAACTGGGCGAGAACGCGCGGCGGTATGCGCTGGAACGTTTCGGCATCCGCCGCTTCGCCGATGACTGGGATGCCGCATTCCGCATGGTGACGCAATAAGGCCGCGGCGCCGCATTCCTTTGTGGCGTCGCAATTCGCATACCGGGTGGACCAGCCACACTATCAACCTTTCCATTACCCGCACATACGCTATGAAACCTACCGGAAGTTTCCTGATTGACCGCGCCGCGGCTGAAAAGGCTGTGCAGATGAGCCTGCCGCTGATACACGAAGCCATGAAACACAAGGAAGTGGGCGAGAGCGGCTTTCTTTACATCGTCGTCATGGACCCGCTGCGCACGCCCTCCGTCTGTTCGTTCGAGGAAGCGATCCTGTATGAACATGCGGTCGGCGATAAGGAAAAGTGGGATGCCGACTATGCCGGATTTGCGCGCGCCAAGGCGAAGGTGGCCTGGCGCACCGGCCTCGACAGTCATCTCGTGCAGGAACTGCGACCGCATCTGCTGGCAGCCGGCGATACCGTACTGTGGGGCAGCGCGGTGGTGGACGGCATCGTGGTCGGCGTCAGCGGCGCCAACCCCTGGTATGACGAGGCGTTCGCCGGTACGGTGGCGATGTGCATGCGCGCAATCGCCAAGGCCGGTGCAAACGAAGCACGCAAGAAGGGACTGTTCCTGGGCGCCTGAATGCCGACCTGCGACGGCATTCAGGCAAGCGAGTGAAACACCAGCCTTGCCGTCGCCGAATCGAAGTACAGCGACTTCCACGGCAGCACGATCTCCGCTTCGCCGTCATCGCCGCGCGACAGGATCACGTAGCGCAGCTGCCTTGTACGCACATCGACCAACAGCTGCCATACCTCGCCAATGCTTTCCCCCTCGGAGGTGACGACCGGGCAGTTGTACAGCATGTCCGCGGCACGGGATTCACGTACCGACAGGCGCACGAATCTGGTTGGCCGTGGGTTGTTCCGGGTTTGCCTGCCCATTGATACTGGCATGACTGCTCCATTCAAAAATGCATTGATCCAGGCCCGCGAAGGCAACCTGACGACCCGGGGCGAAGCGATTTCGCCCAGCGGGTTGCCAGCCCCCCTTTCAGGCGGCGCGCGCTCCATCCGGGCTGGACCAGCTCACACGGCGCGAGCCGCGTGCGCCGAGGGCGCCGCCGCCGATACCGATGGCCAGTGCCAGGGCGACAGTAAGAAAAATCGCCCATGCGGCGCGTCCGGCGTTCTGCATCGCGGCTTCCGTCGACGCACGACCCTGGGGTGAGGCGCTCTCCGGCGAACCGGACAGGATCAGCGCCTGATCGACGATTGCGCCCGCCTTGGTTTTATCCATGCCCATGGTATTGATCAGCTGCTGTACTGCCTGGTCGCGCTGGCCGGCCTGGATGGCGCGCTGGAAGCGTTGCAGCGATTCGGCATCCATGCTGCCGAGCTGGCTTTGGATCGCGGCCCCGATCGGTGAACGGCCGCCGGCCTGCGCGGTGTTCTGCGCCAGTTGACTGACATTGGAAAACACGCCGCTGAGCAGCGTGCCGCCGATGGATGTCGCCAGCATGGCGAAAATGATGGTGGTGACTGCCCAGGACACGGCACCGTGCAGAACGCCATCTGCCTTGCGCTTCAGGCCTGACATGCGTGCCGCCACATAACCGCCGACAAACGCGGCAACCAGCATGCTGAAACCCGCCCAGATCAGCGGACCGACACCGAGCGCTTCACCCTGGGTGACGTCGGCGTTCGACAGGCCGGTCGCGATACCCAGCAGCGTGAGCGCGAGCTGGATGGAAATCCCCACGGCCACACCGGCCAGCACCGCTCCCCAGCGGATGGCCGGGAACAGCGGACGGCGCGATTGGATAGTGGTGTTGATCACCTCATGATCGAGCACGTCATCCCTTGCTGCGCTTCCCGGAGGATAGTTGCTTGCCATGTCGATACTCCCGGATAAAAGACGATGAACGAGATCCAGGGCATGCCATTGGACTCAGGTCGAGCAAACGCAACATCCATGCCTATTTAACAAATGGACACGACGGGAGGCAGGGGAAAGAGGGGAATCGCAGGCGCTGATTTCCGCGCTACGGTGCGTTCCGGCGCCAGCAGCGTCATGGCACGCGCCGTCTGGCTTCGCCCCTTCTCAACGGTGCAGCCAGGGATTGCAAACGGCGGGCGAGACGGCCCGCGCAGCGGTAGCGAGGTTGATCGGCTGCATGCAGTAACGCGACTTCCCTACCCCCGCGCGGGCTCCATCCCGTCCATCCTCAAAAAGCGGAAAGGAGTGACTCGGCAAACCCGGGTAAGCAGGAGAATTTGTCAAAGTAATGAAATCGTTCATTCGAAATGATTTCCATCACCTTTGCACACAGTTCATGCCAAACCGGTCATCACCCTCTCTCTTGCTCCATCATTCCGCGCACGGAGAGACGATCGGGTCAACGGAACCGCTCGACAATCACACCTTCCGCAACCCGTACCCGTTCGCCGATCTGCACGGCCGGCGGCGTGTCCTGCATCAAGGTCTGCATCGCCCCGTTGTCCATGCGCACCGAAATACGGTATGCCTGGTCGTTGCCGCGGGAATTGTTTTCCATGCGGTTACCGATCAATCCGCCACCGACTGCGCCGGCCACGGTGGCTGCCTTCCTGCCTGTACCACTACCTACCTGGTTGCCAAGCACGCCGCCGACTACCGCGCCGCCGACGGTGCCAAGCCCGATACCGCCGGAACTGCCTTCACGCTGCACCATATCGATGGACTGCACGACGCCGTAACCCGACGCGCTGCTGGTGGTGCCTGCCGTTGTCGTGACGGGGATCGATTCGCCGGGTCCATTCGTGGAGCCGCAGCCAACCAGCGCGAGCATGGCGCTGCCTATCAAAGCGGCCTTCAAAGATGTGGTTCGCATTGGTATCTCCTTTTCTGAAATGTCCGAGTCTCCATAAGGAAGTCGGTTGAAAAAGTTAAGCCCTGAAATTTCGTTTATGCACTTTACGTGCCACAACCCGCATCAATGCGGCGCGGTGCCGCTGATGTTTTCTGATACTGGCAGTAACTCGCGCTGCGAACGGCATGCGCCGTCGTAGTTTTTACAGGCTTCTGTAGTAATTACGCGCGGATTCGAATCCTGCGGACGCGCTTTGTCCGCGGTTCCTCCGCAACCCATTTTGCCAACGATGTATTGCTCTCCACGAAGGGTAGGTACATGCCTTGCTTTATAGGCAAGGCAGCTCTTCCAAGCCATCAACAATTCCTATAATCATGCGAAAAATTGCCCTAATCAGCGAGCATGCCTCGCCGCTGGCTTGCATCGGTAGCGTCGACAGCGGAGGCCAGAACGTGTACGTGGCGCAGCTTGCGAAACATCTTGCGCGTCTCGGTTACCTGGTGGATGTGTTCACGCGCCGCGACGACGAATCGCAGGAGCAAGTCACCGAATGGATACCGAATGTTCGCGTCATTCATGTTCCTGCCGGGCCGGCGCGCTTTGTTCCCAAGGAAGCAATGCTCCCTTACATCGAGCAATTCGGGCGATTCATGATCCGGTTTGCACGCAGGCAAAAAGTCCCCTACGACCTGGTGCATGCCAACTTTTTCATGTCGGGCATGGTGGCGCAGCAAATCAAGAAAATGCTGGGCATACCGTTTGTCATGACCTTTCATGCATTGGGAAAAGTACGGCGCCTGTCGCAAGGCCAGGCGGATGCCTTTCCGGACATCCGATTCGCGATCGAAGAGCAGCTGATGCAGGATGCGGACCGCATCGTTGCGGAATGCCCGCAGGACCGGCAGGACATGGAGCAGCTCTATAACGCACCCGCCGACCGTATCGATGTCGTGCCTTGCGGTTTCGACCCGGACGAGTTCGGACCGATGAGCACCGACACCCGTCAGCAGCTCGGATTGCCGCGGGATGAATTCATCATCCTGCAGCTTGGACGCATCGTGCCGCGCAAGGGCGTGGACAACGTCATCCGCGCCGCCGCCGTGCTGCGGCATGAGCATGGCATCCGCTCGCGCCTGCTGATCGTCGGCGGCGATGGCGAAACGCCGGACCCTGTCGCCACACCCGAGCTCGGGCGCCTGATGGCGCTGGCCGATTCGCTGCGCATCGAGGATTCGGTCCAGTTCACCGGCAAGCGCGGCCGCGATCAATTGCGCTACTACTACAATGCCGCCGATGTGTTCGTCACGACACCCTGGTACGAGCCTTTCGGCATCACCCCGCTCGAAGCGATGGCCTGTGGCACGCCGGTCATCGGAACCGCGGTCGGCGGCATCAAGACCACGGTGGTGGAGGGCGAAACCGGCTTCCTCGTACCGCCGAATGATGCACATGCACTGGCCGCGCGGCTGGCGTTGCTGCAGCAGCAACCGCAACTCGCACAGCGGCTCGGCTGGGCCGGTATGCGGCGTGCCTACCACCAATTCACCTGGCGCCATGTGGCGGCGCAGATCGCGGATGTCTACGAGAGCGCGATCGAACCTGTCACCCTGTACGCCGAGCCGTTGCGCGCGGCGGCCGGCGAAAGGAGCCTCGGCTCCTAACCCCGCCCTGCACCTGCCGACTGTTGTGACACGTCGGCATTCACTTTCATGGAGAACACATTGAGCGACACGACTGCATCCATCCCTTCCGCCAGCCAGGAACTCGCCGGCAAGGTCATTCTCGTCACCGGCGGCGCCAGCGGCCTCGGCGCCGCGCTTTCGCATGTCCTGACGGAAGCAGGCGCGCACGTCATGGTGGGCGACCTCAATCATGACAAGGCATTCCGCGTCGCGGACCTGTTGCGCACCCATGCCATCGCATTCGATGTCAGCGACCCAGAACAGGCGCAGAAAGCCATCGAAGACACGGTTAAGCAGTTCGGCAAGCTCGACGTGCTGATCAACAATGCCGGCACCGACGTCACCTGTTCGCTGGATGAGGTCGAGATCGCAGACTGGGACCGTGTGATGCGCACCAACCTCTTCGGCCCCTTCCTGCTGTCGAAATTTGCCGTACCGCACCTGCGCAAGACAAACGGCCAGATCATCAACATCGCCTCCACCGCCGCCAAGCGCGCCTGGCCGAACGCCTCGGCGTATCACGCCAGCAAATATGGCGTGCTCGGCCTGTCGCATGCGCTGCACGCGGAACTGCGCCCGCAAAAAATCAAGGTGACCGCGGTCATCGCGGGCGGCATGCGCACCCCCTTCCTGCTCGACCGATTCCCGGACATCGATGTATCGACGCTGCAGGACCCGATGAATGTGGCGAAGGCGGTGAAGTCGGTACTGACGTTACCGGAGCAGACGGTGATTCCGGAAATCATGGTGTTGCCGATGCAGGAGACGTCGTGGCCGTGAAGTGGAAAGGCCGACCCTCCAAATCGAATTCGGGCGAGAACTGTTGAAGAGATCAGCGAGATCACGAAAGCGCAGAGAGGGTGTGGCGGTTGAATTCCGCTTGGACGCTGCCGAAAATGGGGGTGCCAAAGC
>NZ_DAIUCO010000280.1:0-6613 GCF_036846085.1 Noviherbaspirillum sp.
GTTCAGGGCTGTACGAACGCCTCTTGGACGTTGGGGCAATCGCCTCGCGCGCCTTGGTTTGCGTGATCTTCATCGTGCACACGATGCACGACTCTCGGTACTATCTCAAGATGGGTTCGCCGTGCGCTTACGGCTGTCAAGCCGAGCGACACATGCAAGGCGAGGTAAGCAGCGCTGCCCCGTGTGCCTTCAATGGACAGCATGTACCAGCCAAGGCCGATCTGAACGGGAATCAGCGCGGAAAGTGCCCAATGAAAAAAAGTGCGGGTCGGCTGTAGCGACCAGATGATCGCAAGACTGAGAGTTTTTTCATGGCCGATTCCTTTATGGCAGCCAACTACTTTGGTCTACCTACTCGCCTTCTTGACTCGACGCTCTAAGGCCTCCTCGACGCTCTCGGCTATCAATGCCACGGAAAGACTTGACAGAGGATATAGAAGGAATACGAGTATTGGGTGAGTAATTTTCAACCAGTAGCCTGCAAAAATAACGAACGTGAGGGATGCATGCGCGAGACTATGTGCTACCAGTCGAGATGCGCGATTGAACCGAGGATAGTTGAGCGAGAACCATAGTTTGAAGCCCAGTCCGAGTACGCCGTACTGCGCGATGGTCAGCACGGCGTAGTGCACAGGGCTGTCTGCTTCAGACCGCAGGGCTCCTACGTGGAACCAGGCCATGGATGCGGTAGTCAGGCCTATAGTCAAGCCAAGCAGATGACTGAACTGCCGAGCAGACAGGTAGTAGCTACCTGTCAAAATGAACGCCCCCAATGCAATGAATCCGGCGAGGTATATAAAGTCGTGAGACATCGAAAATCAGGTTTTTTAAGTTATTTTTGCGACCGAAGTTCGGAACAGCCGCCCGGCGTATAGCCGTGCCCCTGGGTCGGTACGAATGCATTACTTCATGTACGGTGGCCTGCGAGCCTGGTAACTTCAAGGTCGAAGAATCCCAGAACTCAGCGCAGCCACATCCTGTGTAAGGTGGCGTCGCGGTCAATCATGTGGTGCTTGAAGGCGGCCAGAATATGCAGTGTTGTAATTCCGATGAGACTGTAATTTATCCATTTATGAACCGATTCCATGAGTGCCATCTGTGCCTGGTCAGCCACCAACAGAGGAGGAAGGTTGATTGAGCCAAACAACACGATGGCCTCGCCCATCCGGTTGCTCAAAAGATACCCCGTCAGGGGGGCGGCAACCATCAATACATAAAGACTTCCGTGTGTAAAGTGCGCAACCCATTGCTGAAAAGACGAAATAGAAGCGAGAGGTGGCGGAGCCCGGTTAAAGGCCCGGACGACGATTCGCACGAGGACCAAAGCAAATACCGTTACGCCCACCCAGCGATGCCAGTCAAATAAATCTTTGCGGTTAGATGCCTCTTCGGGCGTGTTGCCGAGCGTCAAGCCTAATACGACGGCGTCAGAGCCACCACCCAGTGCAGTGCGACGGTCGGACGTCCATAACGCCCAATCCCATTGGCATCCTGATCAGACACAAAATCCACCCGTCAATCTTGTTGCTAGAAAATCAAGCGCAAGCCGGCGCGAACCGTGGTGGCTGGTCTCTGCCCGCCCGATTGCGCGCGCGGATAGAAGGTTCGTGAAACATCGACATATGGCGCGAACTGGCGGTTGAACTCGTATCGCGCCTGAAGGCCGACATCGGTCTGGTAGGGTCCCCTGCGCACGGTTGCATCAAGGTTCGAGGCCGACCACTCCACATTGATGTACGGACGCGCGATGAAACGATTCGTCAGCAAAAAGTCGTTCTCGAACCGGGTGCGCGCAGACACCTTGCCATCGTCGCGAACAAACAGTTTCAGGTCCACGTCAAAGGCATAGGGCGCGAGGCCGCGCACGCCAACGGCGAGGTAAGTGCGCTGACCGGGCCGCTCGTCACGACGCAGGCCCACCTGCGCGTCCCAAAACGGGGCGATGTAGCGGCCGTAGAGCAGTTGCAGTTCCGCAGCTTCGGTTCGACCCCCCGCGCGTTCTCCGTCAAACTGATACCACAGGCGGTTGAAGTCGCCACCGATCCAGCCGTCCACATTGAATGACTGGCTTGAGCCCGCCTGGCCGCGTATCTTACCGGTTCCGGCTTCGACCCTGGTGTAGGAGTAAATCGACTCGTCTTCCATGGCCTGAGCAGACAGGGCGGACAAGCCGAGGGCCGCAGCGACGAGCCAGCGCAGCGATGCTATTTGTTGGGGATAGTTGTTGGTCATGGCAAGGTTCAGGCTACTTCGACGAGACGCATCATGCCGGTCGCTGCGTGGTAAAAAAGATGACAGTGGAAGGCCCAGGTACCTTCATCTTCGTAGGTGACATCAAGCTCCACCGTTTGCGCCGGTGGCACGATGATGGTGTGCTTGCGCGGACCGAAGGCGCCATTGCCATTGACCAGTTCCATAAATACACCATGCAGGTGCATGGGGTGCTCCATCATGGTTTCGTTGACCATCTTGATGCGTACACGCTCCCCAAGGCCTATCTTGAAGGGCTTGGCGTTGGAAAGTTTTTTGTCGTTCATCGACCAGAAATAACGCGTCATGTCGCCGGTCAACCGTACCAAAAGTTCTCTTTCTGGTGCACGGTTGTCGGCGTTGCGGGTGGCAGCGCGCAGCAGCGCGTATTTCAGGCGGCGCAGTCCGTCCTCATCCATCGGGGCAGTGATCGGGGCGGCGGCCGTCTGGTCCGACATGCCGGGCATGCCTGCCATCGAATCCGCCGGCTTCGCTGCTGGCGCCGGCTTGCCCGACGCTGACATGCCAGGCATGTCGGCCATGGCCTTGTCGGCAGGCTTCGACGGCATGGCCATAGACGCGCCTGGCGTATTGGCGGCTGGTTTGCCCATATCCATACCCGCCATGCCCGCCATGGCAGCATTTGCAGCGGGTTTGGTATCCATGCCGGGCATTCCGGCCATGCCTGAAGCATCTGCCGCACCCGAGGTACTGGCTGAGCCGCTCATGTCCATGCCCGCCATACCCATGTCGGCCATCGTACGTACCGGCTTCGGGCCCATTGCGGGTACTGGGGCGCTCATGCCCAACTCTGGGGCCAATGTTCCCAGTGCGTAGCCAATGCGTGCGATGGTAGGCACAAAAATGCTGTAAGCCTTGGCTTCCTTCGGTTGCACGATCACATCGTAGGTTTCACCATTGCCGATGCGGAACTCATCGACTTCGACCGGGCTCACGTTCTGACCGTCGGCCTGCACCACAGTCATGGGCAGGCCCGGAATCCGGACATCGAACATATTCATCGGCGAGGCGTTGATGAAGCGCAGTCGCACACGTTCGCCGGGCTTGAAAAGCGCGGTCCAGTTTTCGGCAGGCTTTTTGCCCGCCATCAGGAAAGTCCACTCGTCGCCGCCATCGCTGAAGTCGGTCGGGTCCATGCGCATCTTGGCCCATTCCATGCGATCATTCCAGATGGCTTCACGCGCCTTCTTGTCGGGTGCGTTGCGCAACTGGGCAAGGAATTGCGGCGTCGTGATTCGCCGGTAGTTGTAGAAACCATCAACCTTCTTCAGGTTCGCCAGCACCTGCTGCGGTGGCGTGTCGTTCCAGTCCGAAAGCATCACAATGTATTCACGGTCGTACTTGAACGGGTCGGGCGTGATCGGGTCGATGACGATGGGGGCGAAATACCCGGCCGCCTCTTGCAGCGCCGCATGGCTGTGGTACCAGTACGTCCCCGACTGGCGCAGCTTGAAGCGGTAGGTAAAGGTTTCTCCCGGCTGAATGCCCGGAAAGGTAACGCCGGGCACGCCGTCCTCGCTGTTGGGCACCAGTAAGCCATGCCAGTGAACGCCGGTGATTTCGCGAAGTTGATTGGTCACGCGAATAACGACTTCGTCGCCCTCGCGGAAACGCAACACAGGCCCCGGCATGGTGCCGTTGATGGTGATGCCCATGGCCGGCTTGCCAGTGATATTGAGCGCCGTTTCGGCAATCGTCAGGTCGTAGGTGCGATCAACGGGTACCGCGCCAATCTCAACAGCGCGCAGCTGTGCCCATGCGGGTGGAAGCGCCCCCAGGGCGCCCAAGCTAAGCAGCGACTGCAGCGATCTGCGTTTCAGTTCATCCATGGTGATCTTTTTTTGAATAAGTGACGGGATAGAAGTTGCGCCGACCGCGTCGGCGTTCCTTCTGTCCTCTGCTTACTGAGCAACTTCCATGCTGGTCACGACTATCGCGCCGTCCGATTTTTCAGCCTTGAATTTGACTTTGCTACCCACCTGGACCTTGTCCAGCAAGGCCGCGTCTTTGACCTTGAAAACCATGGTCATGCCGGGCATATCGAGGTTTTTGATATCGCCGTGCTTCAAGGTAATTTTCTGGTTTTCCTTGTCGATCTTGCGAACCTCACCTTCTGTCGCGGTAGCTGTTGCCGACGTGCCCATGGCCATGCCCGGCATGTTCATGCCCGCCATGCCGCCCTTGTCTGTGGGCGCCATCTTCATGCCCGACATGTCCATGCCCGGCATGCTGTCCTTGTTCATCGTGGTTTGGGCATAAACATTGGTTGCGAAAGCCGCTGCCAGTGCGAGGCTGCCAAGAACAGCGAAAGAATTAGAGATTTTCATAATGTGCTCGATTTCAATAAAGTTGAGAGATGATAGATTTACATCGAAAATGGGGTCAATCGGGGTGCAAAAACCCCGCAAAACGCTGTAGGTTTATGTGCTGTCATTAATGCTTGTGGCCTGCGGCCGCACCGGCTTTGGGCGCGGCTCCAGTGGCGCCAGCAGTTTCGGCGACGGTCACCAGGCCCTTCATGCCGGCGTCGTAGTGGCCAGGCTGCAGGCAGGCGAAGTCAACTTTGCCCGCCTTGGTGAATTGCCAGACGACTTCACCGGTTTTGCCCGGAGCGACCGTGACCATATTCGCATCGGCATGCTCCATTTCGGGCATTTTCATCATCATGGCGTAGTGTTCCTTGAGTTCTTTTGGTGTACCCAGCACCATTTCATGCTTGATTTTGCCGGAGTTTTTGACCACGAACCTTATCGTCTCCCCCTGTTTGACGGCAATGTCCGCCGAAGAAAATCGCATGTTGTCGGTCATGTCGATGTTGATAGTTCGGCTGACGTTGGCCGTCTTTCCAGGCTGACCGATGGCGACCTCGTCGTGACCGCCCCCGTGTGAACCAGCGGCAAAGGTTAGCGCTGATACAGCGGAAAGGGCAAAGGCAAGCGTGGCGGTACGAAGATGGTTTGTCATGAAAAGTCCTAAATGATGTGAATGAAAACTGTAAATATATGCCATATGGCGATCACCCGACCCGTGTGGCTACGCCACTCAATTGGCGTATTCCTTGCGAAAAGCGTGACGCTCCTCATGGGACAGGGCAAATTCGGTTTGAGGAAACAGCATGATGAAACTCCTTGACTGTCGATTGCAGGACGTGGCCTCAACACTTGGGACCACCGTGATACAGGCGCTGCATCACGGTTCCCACTGTAGAAAGCCGGGGCCAACGCAACGCTGGCTCCCAAATTACAATCCCGTTATCTTAGAGAAATAGCTGCTTAAAAAACTTGCGCTGGAGCCGAACCCGGAGGCGCCCAGTGCCTAAGCATTATTTAGGCAAACTGCAGTTCTATCTTACCGGCGCGTCGCCGCGCTGGGCTGACCACAATCTTCACGTCGTGGCCCAGCCGGGCCACCAGTTCGAGCAGCTTGGCCTCGCTGACGCCTCGGAACTGGCCGCATGTAATGCGTGACACCTTGGACTGGTCGATCCCCAGCAGGGTGGCCGCGTCTTCCTGCGTCAGGCGGCGTGCCTTAATCGCACGGGCAATCTCGCCGGCCAGCTGGGACTTGCGCTGCATCTCGCCCGCGTCGGTGTATCCCAGATCAGCATAGACGTTGGTGCTGCCTTCTTCGATGGTGATGTTCGCGTGGACATTCATTTCTTTGCTCCTTGCTGTGCCTGCCAAACTTCGAAATCCTGCTTCGCGGCCTTCCGGCGGGTGTTGATCAAATCTATTTCCGGTTTCGGCGTCGCGATGCCGCTTTTGGACTTCTTCTGAAAGCAATGCAGGACATAGACCCACGGCGAACTTGACGGTGTAGACCGGAAAGTGTCGCCCTGGTGGTCCTCGACCACTCCAGCACGCCGGCCGAACCGAAACCCGTCATCACCTTGGCATCCTGGTGTTTGCCACCGGCCTGGGCCAGGTCAATGGCATGGCCAAAAACGTCTTTGACATCCTGCGGCATCGCATCAAGGTCGCGCTTGGCGGAACTGACCCATTTGATGGGTTTTCGGGCTTGCTTCGACATCGTTTTAATTATGCCTGTTTGGGCATAATTTCGTCAACTTGCTGAGGCCAGGCTTTTGGGGCGGGTGATTTTTCCGCGTGGGCACATAAGCGGGCTTATTGCGCCAAATCGATATTAGCAGGCTGCTGAAATACTCCCCACCGTCACTCCTCGGTTGACGCCTTGCCAGGACAATCAAGGCACCCTACCGACCAGACAGACGAGCCATCCATGCGCGGAGCCGACACCTTCACCGAGAGCCTGTTCACGATGCGCCATCTCGATGACTTCGTGCCCGCCGATCACCCCTTGCGCGTGATCCGTGTGATGGTCA
>NZ_DAIUCO010000281.1:0-6564 GCF_036846085.1 Noviherbaspirillum sp.
GCCTGGAAACGGCCCGGTACGCCGGAGGTTGCGCGGCTTGCGGCGCGCCACATCAGGAAACAGCCGATGACGCCGGCGACGATGGACCAGAACACGGTGTCCATGTTGATGATCGAGAAGTCGACCATCTTTTCCTGATGCTTGCTTGTGAGGTGCCCGAGGTGGTGAACGATATACTCGGAAGCGGTCGGGGCGTGCCCTGCCGCGCCTTCTGCTGTAGATGCCATGTCAGTGCCTAAATAATAAGATGATGTAACTTTTCAGTGCCACGATGAAAGCGGCGATCAGCGCCAGCCAGTTCAAATCGCGGTACAGCCAGACGATCATGCCCAGTAGCGCGACCGTCAATGCAATCTTTATAAATTCGCCGATGAAAAACGTCATCGGGTTAATAGCGTCCGGTTTTTGCGCGCCGATGAAGAGGCGCAATGCAAACAAACCGTTCGGCACGACACAACACAGTCCGCCTAGCAGCGCCGATATCAGCGCATGCTTTCCACCAATCAGTCCGGCTACGAGGCCGGCGATTACCGTCATCAAAACTTGCAGGAGAACAACGCGCAGCATATCTGTCTTGGATAGCAATCCGTGAGCGCAATCTGTGGGCTTGTAGGCACTTCGACAGCTGCGTTAAATCTTGGTGGCGCGCTCTGGCAAACCACGGGATTATAAGTGTTTTCCACAAGTCGAGTCAAACTTTTGCCTGTCCGCACAACATGAAATCCCTACGGTAAAAATACTGGTGACTGGCTGTTAATCAGGGCCGTTAACTGACAGAAAGGCGCGATGAATTGCTGAATTTTTCAGCAGGCCCAAGTTTATGCGGATTGACGCAACCTATCGAGCCAGCACCGCCCTTGTAGCCATTCGCCGAGGCCGCTATCGCCGTTGATGTGGCCGCGTGGTCCGACGCTTTCGAATTCAGCTTTCCAGTCGGCTGCCCAGGATTGCGCCTTCGGCAAGGCGCACCACGGATCGTTGGACGAGGCGGCCACGATGGCGTTGTAAGGCAGGCGCATCCGTGGCATTGGTGCGAAGCCCCGAACGCCTGGCGGAAAGTCCGGCCGCTCGACATCGGGTGGCGCGACCAGTAATGCACCGATGACTCTGGACGCGTGCAGGTCCGTGGCATGTTCCGCCGCCCACCATGCAGCGAGCGCGCAGCCGAGGCTGTGTGCGGCGAACACGATCGGGCCTCCTGTTTGGCGAATTGCGGCGTCCAGCGCCGCTACCCAATCGGTGCGTTCGGGAGTATCCCAGTCGTGCTGCCGCACGCGCCTTGCCGATGGAATCGACGCTTCCCAGAGCGATTGCCAGTGGTTGGGACCGGAATCGTAAAGCCCGGGGAGGATGAATACGGTGGTCACAGTGCGATGAGTTAATGAACGCGCAACCGGGCGATGACGTCGTCCAGCACGTCGAGGTTGGCGAAGTCGATCACCAGTTGTCCCTTGTTTTTTGCCCCGAGCTTGATGGCGACCGGGGTGGCCAGTGCATCCGACAATTCTTCTTCCAGCCGGGCGATGTCGCGGGACTTTTCCTTGGCGCTGCGTGGATGCTCATCGGCGGCTTGGGCGGCGCTTGCCTGCACGACGAGCTTCTCCGCTTCACGTACCGACATGCGCTTGGCGACGATCTGGTTGGCAAGCGTGATTTGCGTCGCGGCATCGACGGCGAGCAAGGCGCGGGCATGGCCCATGTCGATGTCGCCGGCCATGAGCATGGTCTGCACCGGCTTGGCGAGGTTCAGCAGGCGCAGCAGGTTCGATACCGCGCTGCGCGAGCGGCCGACCGCGCCGGCGGCCTGCTCGTGCGTGAAGTCGAAGTCGGTGATCAGGCGATAAATGCCCTGCGCTTCTTCGAGCGGATTGAGGTCTTCGCGCTGGATGTTTTCGATGAGTGCCATGGCGGCGGCGGACTGGTCGTCGACTTCCTTGACGAGCACCGGGACTTCCGTCATGCCGGCGATTTGGGCAGCGCGATAACGCCGTTCGCCGGCAATGATTTCGTACTTGCCGCTGTCTCCGCCGATCGGCCGGACGAGGATAGGCTGCATCAATCCCTGCGCCCTGATCGACGCGGCGAGTTCGTTCAGCGCGCCTTCATCCATGCGGGTGCGCGGCTGGTATTTGCCGGCCTGCAGTTGGGAGACCGGCAATGCATTGGGCAAGCCCGGCGCGGCGGTGTCGAAGTCCGCGCTGTCGCCCGAACCGCCCAGGAGCGCATCCAGTCCGCGACCGAGTCCTTTGGATTTTTTGGTAACCATGATGCCTCTATCGTGTTTCTGTCATCCCGGGAACGGGGCACGGCGACGCTTCGCCCTGCCCCCGGAAAATTAAACTGTCCTGATCCGTTCAACCATCTCGGCACCGAAGGCGATGTATGCCTGTGCCCCCTTTGACGTCGGGTCGAACGACACGCCCGGCATGCCGTAGGACGGCGCTTCGGCGAGCCGTACATTGCGCGGGATGATGGTCTTGAAGACCTTGTCGCCGAAATGCTGTTCAAGTTGTGCCGATACCTGTTGCGACAGGGTCATGCGCGGATCGAACATCACGCGCAGCAAACCGATGATCTTCAGATCCGGGTTGAGCTTCGCATGGACTTTCTTGATGGTATTAACGAGGTCCGACAAGCCTTCCAGCGCATAGTATTCGCATTGCATCGGAATCACCACGCCGTGGGCGGCACACAGGCCGTTCAGGGTGAGCATCGACAAGGCGGGCGGGCAATCGATCAGCATGAAGTCGTAATCACCCGCAACGGCGGCAAGCGCATCCTTCAAGCGCTTTTCCCGGTTATCCAGTGCGACCATCTCGACCTCCGCACCCGCCAGTTCCCGGTTGGCGGGAAGAATGTCGAAGCCGCCGGTGCCGGCAGGCTTGCGTGCCGTTACGACATCCGACATGCCGAGCAGTACTTCATACACCGATGCTTCCAGTGTCGCCTTGTTGATGCCGGCACCCATGGTAGCGTTGCCCTGCGGATCGAGATCGACCAGCAGCACGCGCTGGCCGAGCTGTGCAAGGCCGGCGGCGAGATTGACGGCGGTGGTCGTTTTGCCGACGCCGCCTTTTTGGTTGGCGACGCAGAATATTTTGGCCATGTGTTATTAATTGGTGGTGAGTTTGATGCCGAAGCCGATCAGGAAAATGCCTGCCGCACGTGACGCAAAGGCGGCAACACGACGGTTTCGCGCAAGACGTTTCGCCGCGGCATTTCCTGCCAGGACCAGCAGGCTGCCATAGAACAGCGTACAAGTCGAGATGATCCCGCCCATTGCAACGAAAGTGAGTGCGCCCTGATGGGTGACGGGGTCGATGAAGAGCGGAAAAAACGCCATATAAAACACGATGGCTTTCGGATTGATCAGCGTGACCAGAAAGCCGCGCCGGAAATCGGCAGCGTTGGAAAACGGCACGACTGCGGCACCCTCGCCGTTCTTAGCCGTCAACAGTCCGAACCCGAGGTAGGCAAGATAGGCGGCACCCAGGTATTGCATTCCCTGGAACAGCAACGGGTTCGCCTGCAACAGCGCCGCAACACCGATCGCGGCCAGGAACATCAACGCCGCGTCGCCCAGCATCAGGCCGGCGAGCGATGCAAAGCCGCCACGCAGGCCGCGTTGGGCGGTGCAGGTCAACACGCAAAACGTGCCGGGTCCGGGCAGCATGAGAAACACCATGGTGGCCATTACCAGTTGCCACGCATCGGTGATGCCTATTCCATGCAGCCACAGATTCATGGCTTTTCCTTTCCGGTCCGGAGCAGTTGCGCGGTGTCGAAGCCCTTGGCAGTCAAGCGGTTGACGATGTCCTGGTAGGTTTCTTCGGACAATGTCGGCGTGCGTGACAGGATCCACAGGTTGTCGCGGCCTGGTGCGCCGACGGCTGCGGTGGAATAGTCCGGCGCGAGGTCGATGACCCAGTAATCGGCCCATACCTGCGGCAGCCAGGACAGCCATTCCGGCGCGAAGCGCACTTCCAGCTTGGCTTTGTTCGCCTGGTCAGGGATGCGTGCCCGGCCTGCTGCTTCTTCCATCCCGCCATCGACGCGCTTGCAACGATTGATGACATCGACCTGGCCATCCTCCCGCGTCTTGTATTCCGCAGTGACATCGCTGGCGCATTCCTTCTGGAATTTATTGGGGAAGCGGGCAATTTCGTGCCATTTGCCCATATATTTTGCAAGGTCGAATAAGGGTACGGTCTTCAGTTCCTGTGCATTCGACCACGTGGAACATGCGGCGAAGGCGAGTGCCAGCGCAAATTGCGTCAACCGGTTATTCATGCAGTCCTTTCAATGAAGATCAGGTGCCGCTCGGCGTTCAGGTGCGGCACGGACAGCGACTGGATGATGGTGGTTTTCCAGCCTGCCGGCAGGCGTGCGATTTCGTCGGTCGGCAACATGCCTTTCATCGCGATGTAACGGCCGCCATCGGCGAGGAGATGGTTGGACCAGGACACGAAATCCGCCAGTTCGGCAAACGCACGGGAGGTAATGACATCGAACTTGCGCGTCGTCTGCAACTGTTCCACCCGCGACGTATGGACCGTTACATTGGACAGCCCCAGTTCCGATTTTGCCTGTGTCAGGAACGCGGTCTTTTTATGCACGGTATCCACCATCGATACCTGCATGTCCGGCCGGGCAATGGCCAGCACCATGCCGGGCAGGCCGCCGCCGGAACCCACATCCAGCACGTTTTCCGCACCGTTGAATGCCGGCACCGCCGCCAGCGAATCGAGCAGATGCTGCTCGACCATGCGAGCCGGCTCCCGCACTGCCGTCAGGTTATACACCGCGTTCCATTTCGACAGCAGCGCAAGATAATCCATCAGCTGCGCAATTTGCGCATCGCCGAGGTCGAGATGCAGTGCGCGGATGCCATCGGCCAGGACGGGCGTGAGCGATTGACGGTCAATTTCCTTCACGGCGCCCTGCCCTCAGACGGCCACTGCTACGGCGGAAAACTCCTTGAAGCCACCCTTTTTCAGGTGCACTAGAAGCAGCGATATTGCCGCCGGCGTGACGCCGGAGATGCGTGACGCCTGGCCCAGGGTTTCCGGGCGGTGCTTGTTCAGTTTCTGCCTTACCTCGACGGACAGGCCGCGTACTTCCATGTAATCGAATCCGACAGGCAATTTCAGGTTTTCGTAATGGTCATGGCGCTCGACTTCCCGTGCCTGGCGATCGATATAGCCGGCATATTTCACCTGGATCTGCACCTGCTCCTTGACTGCTTCATCCGCCACGCCCGGACCGGCCAGTTCCCTGCCGTCGATGCCTTTCAGGGTCATCAGGCTGTCGTAGTCGACATCCGGACGGCGCAACAGGTCGGCGAGCGCATATTCCCGCTCGATGCTTTTGCCGAGGACGCGTTCGGCTTCCGCCGCTTCCAGCATGCGCGGATTGACCCAGGTCGATTTCAGCCGCTCCAGTTCGCGGGCAATGGCTTCACGTTTCTTCTCGAATACCGTCCATTGCGCATCGCTCACGCAGCCAAGGCGACGGCCGATTTCGGTGAGGCGCAGGTCGGCATTGTCTTCGCGCAGGCTGAGACGGTACTCCGCCCGGCTGGTGAACATGCGATACGGCTCCTGCACACCCTTGGTAATCAGGTCGTCGACCAATACACCGAGATAGGCTTCGTCGCGGCGCGGCGTCCAGGTGTCCTTGCCTTGCGTCATCAGCGCGGCATTCAGGCCGGCCAGCATGCCTTGGGCGGCGGCTTCCTCGTACCCGGTGGTGCCATTGATCTGGCCGGCGAAAAAGAGCCCCTGGATCGCCTTGGTTTCCAGCGATGCCTTCAAGCCGCGCGGGTCGAAGTAGTCGTATTCGATCGCATAGCCGGGCCGGAGTATGTGCGCATTTTCCATCCCGCGCATCGAGTGCACCAGCGCAAGCTGCACATCGAACGGCAGGCTGGTCGAAATGCCGTTGGGATAAAACTCATTGGTCGTCAGGCCCTCCGGCTCGAGGAAGATCTGGTGCGATGCCTTGTCGGCGAAGCGGTGGATCTTGTCCTCAATCGACGGGCAATAGCGTGGCCCTACTCCTTCGATGACACCGGTATACATCGGGCTGCGGTCGAGACCGCCGCGGATGATGTCGTGGGTACGCTCATTGGTATGTGTGATCCAGCAAGGCAACTGCTTCGGATGCATGGCGGTGTTTCCCATGACGGAAAACACAGGCACCGGATCCAGATCGCCCGGCTGTTCCTCCATCACCGAGAAATCGATGCTGCGGCCGTCAATACGTGGCGGCGTGCCGGTCTTCAAGCGCCCTTGCGGCAGCTTCAGTTCCTTCAAGCGTGCGGACAGCGATATGGCCGGCGGGTCGCCTGCACGTCCTGCTGAATAGTTATTCAGGCCGACATGGATTTTTCCGTCGAGGAAGGTGCCGGCAGTCAGGACGACAGCACGGCTGCGGAAACGGATGCCTACTTGGGTAACGGCACCGACGACGCGGTCGCCTTCGACCATGAGATCGTCCACTGCTTGCTGAAACAGCCAAAGATTCTGCTGGTTTTCGAGGCGATGCCGGATAGCCGCCTTATAC
>NZ_DAIUCO010000282.1:0-6557 GCF_036846085.1 Noviherbaspirillum sp.
GTATATTCCTGGCGTCGAAATTTCCATTACCTGGGCTGGGGTGACGGTGCATATCGTCGGCCTGCAGATCGATGAAACGAATGACGCACTGGTCAAGGGTTTGGCAATGACCCGTTCGGGGCGCGAGCGGCGGGCGCGGGAAATTGCGGAGCAACTGGCCCATGCCGGCATACCGGGTGCCTTCGAAGGCGCTCTCAAATTTGTCGGCAATCCCGACTTGATTTCCCGTACGCATTTTGCCCGCTACATCATCGAACTCGGTCTTCAGAAAGATATCGGCGGGGTGTTTCGCAATTACCTGACCGAAGGCAAGCCAGGCTATGTGCCCCATCGCTGGGCAACACTGAAAGAAGCCGTGAGCTGGATTCGCGGGGCGGGCGGCATCGCCATCGTTGCCCACCCGGGGCGTTACGCCTTCACCGATCTTCAGCTGGATGCCTTGCTGAACGAGTTCAAGCAACTGGGCGGGGTCGGAGTTGAAGTCGTCACCGGCAGCCATACCGTCGATGAATACGACCAGTTCGCAAAAGTGGCGCGCAATTACGGCTTGCTGGCGTCCCGCGGTTCCGATTTCCATGCACCGGGCGAGTCCAGCGTCGACCTGGGCAAACTCCCACCCTTGCCGGCGACCGTCGTGCCTGTCTGGCACGATTGGCAACTTTAATTTCAACTTCGTTTCCGGTTTGTGTCCATGCGGAGAGATTTCGCGCGGAAGGGCGCGGGCTTGAAATTTGTCGGATCAGCCACACTTAAGTAGCGCTTTCAACTTGGGAGGCTCGGAATGAAACGAATTGTGCTGTTTGTCGCAACCAACCTGGCGGTCATGCTGGTGATGTCGGTTGTGTTGTCCCTGCTGGGAGTGAACCGTTTCCTGACGGCTAACGGGCTCAATCTCGGCACACTGATGGTTTTTTCTCTGGTAGTTGGCTTTACCGGTGCTATTTTTTCCCTGCTCATCAGCAAGCGGATGGCCAAATGGTCGACTGGCGCGCGCGTCATCGAAACGCCATCCACGTCCACCGAACTGTGGCTGGTGGATACCGTGAAAAAACTTGCCGACCGGGCCGGGATCGGCATGCCGGAAGTGGCCTTGTACGAGGGCGAGCCGAATGCCTTCGCCACTGGGGCTTTCAAGAATTCCGCGCTGGTCGCGGTCTCGACAGGCTTGTTGCAAAACATGACCAAGGAAGAGGTCGAGGCGGTGCTGGGCCATGAAGTTGCCCACATTGCCAATGGCGACATGGTCACGCTCACGCTGATCCAGGGCGTGGTGAATACCTTTGTCGTGTTCCTCGCGCGTGTCGTCGGCTATTTTGTCGACAAGATGGTGTTCCGCAACGGCGATGACCGCGCTCCCGGCATCGGCTACATGATCACCGTATTCGTCTGCGAAATCCTGTTCGGCATCCTGGCATCCATCATCGTCGCCTGGTTCTCACGGTATCGCGAGTTCCGCGCCGACGCCGGTTCCGCAAAGCTGCTAGGCAGTCCGCAGCCGATGGTCAAGGCACTTGCACGCCTGGGCGGAATGGAATCCCAGGAACCCCTGCCGTCGAATTTCAGGTCGCTCGGCATCAACGGTGGCCGGTCCGGATTCTCGGCGCTGTTTGCCACTCATCCGCCGATCGAGGATCGCATCGAAGCCTTGCGCGGCACACATTAATCCTAATTTCATTGCAACTGCGGCGGTTACATAATGACCGCCGTTCTTTTTTATGAGCCAGTTTTTTCAGATTCATCCGGAAAACCCGCAACTCAGGCTGATCAAGCAGGCGGCACAAATCATCCATGCCGGCGGCATCATCGCCTTGCCAACCGATTCCTGCTATGCGCTGGTTTGTCACCTCGACGACAAGAATGCGGTTGAACGCCTGCGCCGGATCCGCGACGTGGACGACAAGCATCACCTCACCCTGCTGTGCCGCGATTTGAGCGAAATTTCCCAATACGCGCGTGTCGACAACCGGCAATACCGGATGTTGAAGACTGCGACTCCAGGTCCGTATACATTCATCCTTGAAGCGACCAAGGAAGTGCCGCGGCGGTTGAGCCATCCGGCTCGCAAGACAATCGGCCTGCGGGTTCCCGAGAACCCGATTGCCCATGCGCTTCTGGACGAGCTCGGGCAGCCTTTGCTGGGTTCGACCCTGATACTCCCGGGTGAAGACGATCCGCTGACCGATCCCGACGAAATCCGTGCTCGCCTGGAGCGTCAGGTGGAACTGATCATTGACGGAGGTGCCTGCAGTCTTGAGCCGACCACGGTGATCGACCTCACCGCCGACGAACCGGTGCTGCTGCGCCAGGGGCGCGGCGACGCCCGAATGTTCGGCCTCTGACGCATTGACATACTAGCGCCGCCGGTGCACGGGCGGCTTTTTTACCCTGCGCATGTTCATGCGCGCCGGTTTTTCCATCCCTCGCGGGCCGCAGTATCCCCTCTGATAAAATTCGCCCCATGGAAGACATCATTCAAAAGATTGCCGTGTTTGCATTGCCGGTCATCTTCGCAATTACCTTGCACGAAGCGGCACACGCCTACGCGGCAAAGTATTTCGGCGATGCGACGGCCTACATGCAAGGGCGCATGAGCCTCAATCCGGTCAAGCATATCGACCCGATCGGCACTATCCTGATCCCGGTCGTCATGTATGTCGCGACCTCCGGGGCCTTCCTGTTCGGTTATGCAAAGCCGGTGCCGGTGGAGTGGGGCAACCTGCGCAAGCCGAAACGCGACATGGCCTGGGTCGCACTTGCCGGGCCGGGCGCCAACCTGATCATGGCGCTGATGTGGATGATACTGTCCATCGTGTTGCGCGGCGCCGGCATCGAAGAAGCATTTTTCATGCAGGTGGCGGAAGCAGGCGTATGGATCAATCTTTTGATTTTCGCATTCAACCTGCTGCCGATCCCGCCTCTCGACGGCGGCCGGGTGCTGACCAGCATGTTGCCGCATCAGTATGCATACAAATATGCGCAGATCGAACCCTACGGATTCTTCATCGTGCTTGGCTTGCTGTTCCTGAAGCTGCTGCATTACTGGATCATTCCCGTCATGGCAATCGCCAACATTGCCCTGCAGCTGATTACCACTCCTCTGACACTCTTTTTAAGCTGAACGATTATGTCTTCTGAACGCGTTGTCTCCGGCATGCGCCCGACGGGCGCCATGCATCTCGGCCATTATCACGGGGCGCTCAAAAACTGGGTAAAGATGCAATCGGAACAGGAGTGCCTGTTCTTCGTCGCCGACTGGCATGCCCTGACGACGCACTACGACGATCCAAGCATCATCGAAACCAGTACCTGGGATATGCTCATCGACTGGCTCGCGGCAGGTATCGACCCGTCCAAGGCGACCCTGTTCATCCAGTCGCAGGTGCCCGAGCATGCCGAACTCCATTTGCTGCTGTCGATGGCAACGCCGCTTGGCTGGCTGGAACGGGTGCCGACCTACAAGGATCAGCAGGAAAAGCTGGCTGACCGCGATCTCGCCACCTACGGTTTTCTTGGCTATCCACTGCTCCAGGCGGCCGACGTCCTGATTTATCGCGCGGGTCATGTGCCAGTCGGCGAAGACCAGGTGCCGCATATCGAAATGATGCGGGAGCTTGCGCGCCGCTTTAATCACCTGTACGGCAGGGAAAAGGGATTCGAGGAAAAGGCGCTGGCGGCAGCCAAGAAACTCGGCGGCAAACAGGCGAAGCTGTACAGTGAACTGCGTCTTGCTTACCAGGAGCAGGGCAACCACGAGGCCCTGGAGCAAGGCAAGGCAATGATCGACAATGCACAATCGCTGTCCACCGTCGACCGCGAGCGCCTGTCGGGTTACCTGGAAGGCAGCCGCAAGCGCATCCTGATTGAACCGCAGGCGCGACTGACCGAGGCATCGAAGTTGCCAGGTCTGGACGGGCAGAAAATGTCGAAAAGTTATGGCAACGCGATCGCGTTGCGCGAAGACAAGGATTCGATTATCAAGAAAGTCCGCACCATGCCGACAGATCCGGCGCGCGTGCGTCGCACCGATCCTGGTGAGCCGGAAAAATGCCCGGTATGGCAACTTCACAAGGTGTACTCGGACGACGACACCAAGGATTGGGTTCTGAAAGGGTGCCGCTCGGCAGGGATCGGCTGCCTGGAATGCAAGCAGCCGGTGATCGACGGCATTTTGAAAGAGCAGGAGCCGATGCGTGAAAGGGCGCAGAAGTACGTCGACGATCCGTCGCTGGTGCGCGCCATCGTCGCCGACGGGTGTGCCAAGGCGCGCGCCCTGGCGCAGGAAACGATGCGCGAAGTGCGCGACGCCATGGGATTGCATTACCGCTGATCATGGCACACTCCCATGCCGCCATAGGCCGGCCTTCGCAATGGGTAAGCCGGTTCGCGCCGCTGATACCGCAAGGCGAGGTATTGGACCTTGCCTGTGGCGCGGGCCGTCACGCGAAACTGCTGGCTGCACTCGGACATGCGGTGCTTGCGGTCGACCGTGATGAGGAAGCGCTCGGCAGGGCTGCCGGCGAAGGGATCACGACGTTACGGATCGATCTCGAGCGGGATGGGGATCGGCCGGCATCCTGGCCGTTCATTCCCGGTCGATTCGCCGGGGTGGTCGTGACCAATTATCTGCACCGCCCGTTGTTCGTCGAGATCATGTCAAGCCTCATGCCCGGCGGCGCGCTGATCTATGAGACCTTTGCGGAAGGTAATCAACAATTCGGCAAGCCGTCGAACCCGGATTTTTTGTTGCGCACCGGCGAGTTGCTTCATGCCGCACAGGCCGCCAGACCGCATCCGCTCAGGGTAGTCGCTTATGAAGATGGGTATATAAGCCAACCGGCTCCCGCAATGGTGCAGCGTATCTGCGCCGTCAAGCCATCCGATGGCCGGGAACCGGGAATGCTTCGGCTAAATTAACCGGCTTTCCCGCCTCTTGCCGCCGGAAATGCCCATGAAAGCGGTCTATCCGCTACAATCGACTTTTTCCATCTTTCTGCAATAACATCATCATGATTCAGGGCAGCATAGTCGCAATCGTCACCCCCATGCATGAGGACGGTAGTCTCGATCTGCCGGGTCTGCGCAAACTCATCGATTGGCATATCGCCGAAGGCACGGATGGCATCGTCATCGTCGGTACCACCGGCGAATCGCCGACCGTTTCGGTTGACGAACATTGCGAACTGATCAAGGTCGCCGTCCAGCATGTGGCGAAACGCATTCCGGTCATTGCCGGTACCGGCGGCAATTCAACCACCGAAGCCATCGAGTTGACCCGATATGCCAAGCAGGTTGGCGCGGATGCATCGCTCCAGGTTGTCCCGTACTACAATCGGCCCACTCAGGAAGGCATGTACCTGCACTTCCGCAAGATCGCGGAATCGGTCGATTTGCCTGCGATTCTGTATAACGTGCCCGGACGAACTGTAGCGGACATGTCCAATGAAACGGTTCTGCGCCTTGCACAAATCCCGGGCATCGTCGGCATCAAGGATGCGACCGGCAATATCGGTCGCGGCAGTGACCTGATCCGACTGGCCTCCGAATCCTTCGCGGTCTATTCCGGCGATGATCCGACTGCCATGGCACTCATGTTCTGCGGTGCAAAAGGCAACATTTCCGTTACCGCCAATATCGCGCCGCGCGGCATGCATCTGCTGTGCGCCGCTGCGATGGCCGGGCGTGTCGCCGAAGCGGTGGAGATCAATAACCGGCTACTTCCTTTGCACAATAAATTGTTCGTCGAGCCGAATCCCGTGCCGCTCAAATGGGCAATGGGCGAAATGGGACTGATCTCCTCCGGCATGCGATTGCCGCTTGCCCCATTGGCCGCCGAATACCATCAGACTGTGCGTCAGGCTTTGCGCGAATCGGGTGTATTACAATAGGCGCCGCAATGAGCGGCACAGAATAGCGAAAACCGGCCGCCGCAGCGCCTCCTCGAACTTCTCCACATCAGCATCGACATGATTATTCGCAAGCAACTTCATCTGGCTCAACGCGGTCTGGTCTGCGCATTGGCTTTTGCCGGCCTGGCCGGTTGCAGTTCCATCGGCTCGTTGCTGGAACCGGACCGTATCGACTACAAAAGCGCCGGCAAAGCGCCGTCGCTGGAGATCCCTCCCGACCTGACGCAACTCGAGCGCGAGAATCGCTACGCCATTCCGGAAGCAACCCGTGGCACGGCGACTGCGTCCGGTTACAACATGCAGCAAACCGCGCGTCCCACTGTCACGACAACCGTTGCTCCTGCCGCGACGCCGGATATGCGAATCGATCGTGCCGGTACGCAGCGCTGGCTGGTCGTGCAGCAGTCTCCTGAAGTGCTATGGCCGCAGATCAAGGACTTCTGGCAGGATTCCGGTTTCCTGATCAATCTCGAAGCGCCGCAGGCCGGATTGATGGAGACGGATTGGGCAGAAAATCGCGCCAAGATTCCTCAGGATTTCATCCGCAACACCATTGGCAAGGCACTGGACTCCCTGTACTCCACAGGTGAGCGGGATAAATTCCGTACGCGTCTCGAGCGCTCGCCAAGCGGCGGCACCGAGATCTACATC
>NZ_DAIUCO010000283.1:0-6530 GCF_036846085.1 Noviherbaspirillum sp.
AGATGATCATGTCCTTCTTGCGGTCCATGAGCGTCAGGAAACCGTCCTCGTCGAAGCGGCCCACGTCACCCGTGCGGATGAAACGCTTTCCGGAAGGGTCGAACCATTCCACCTCGGCCGTCTTCTCCGGCTGCTTGTGGTAGGCGTTCATCATCGATGCCGAATGGCCGACCACTTCGCCGATCTCGCCCTGCGGCACTTCCCTGCCCTGGTCGTCGATCAGGCGGATGTCGTGTCCGGGCGCCGGGCATCCGACCGTATGCAGCTTGTCCGGATGTTCATGCGCGGCGAGGATGCAGGTACCGCCGCCTTCCGTCATGCCGTAGTACTCGATGAGGCCGCCTGGCCAGCGCTTGAGAATATCGGCCTTGAGGTCAGCCGAGAACGGCGCGCTGGTACAGAATTTCTTCTCAAAGGTCGACAGGTTATAGCGATCGAACTCGGGATGCGCCATGATCCGACGGTATTGCACCGGCACCAGCATGGTATGAGTAACCTTGTGCCGCTGCGCCAGTTCCAGATAGCGGCTGGCATCGAACTTCGCCATCAGCACCACCGTGCCGCCCAGGCCCAATGTGGGAAAGAAGCTGACCAGCGTGGTGTTCGAGTATAAGGGCGTCGAAATCAGCGTCACTGCGCTGGATCCGTAGCCGTTGAGCACACCGCGCTGGATATGCTGCCAGCGCATGCCATGCGATTGCACGATGCCTTTCGGCGCACCGGTCGTACCCGACGAGTAGATGATGTTGAACGGCGCGTCTGGCGCAATCGTCACTGGCGTACCGGTAGCGCCTTCCGGTGCAAGCCATGTGTTGAACGTCGGCTCAGCCGAACCGTCAAGCAGCATCAGCTTGGCCGGCAGCGACGCTTTCACCTTCTCCAGTTCGGCGGCGACCGCCGCGTCGACGAAGAACAGTTTCGCATCCGCATCCGCCGCCATGGTAATCAGGCTTTCCGGTGTCGACGAAGGCGCGAGCGGCGCAACGGCGACACCGGCGCGCAGACCGCCGAGAAAGACGGCTGCGTATTCGATGGAGCTGTTGGCGCAGATGGCGATGGCATCGCCGGACGTGATGCCGTCCCGCTGCAGCGAAGCGACGACGCGGTCGACAAGTACATCGAGCTCGGCGTAGTTGACCGAGCGGTCATCCTGGATCAGTGCGGCATGCCGCGGCTGATCGCGGGCATGGACGCGGATCAGATCGGGCAAGGTGACAAATTCCTGGTCAAGCAATTGTTCAAGGGTCATGCTAAAAGTCCTGTCAAAAAATCCGAATGGCTATCGGGTAACGCTGCCTTCCGTCAGAGCGGCCTGAGAACGTTCTGCGGACGCGGAGACCGGCCTGCGCCGCTCATCGTACCGTCCGCGCAACTCGGCGTTTCTGCCCGACATCAACCCGCCCGCAACCGTTTCCAAAGATGCTTCCTGCAGCTCCCGGCGGCAAGCCGTCTGGTCAGACCTTCATGCCCGGCAGGTTCAGCGATGCGGTATTGCCGCCGTCCACCGGCAACGCCTGACCGGTGACATAACTGGCGTCGTCGCTGGCGAGAAAGGCGATGACCGCAGCGACCTCGGCCGGCCTCCCGTAACGCCGCAATTCGCAACGCGAGCCGAGCTTGTGTTCCTTCTGCGCGGCACGTGCGCGGTCGAAAACCGGCGCGGTCATGCCGGTTTCGATCAGGCCGGGGCAAACCGCATTGACGCGCACATTCCATTCACCGAGATCGCAGGCGGTCGTCTGGGTAAGATTGATCACCGCCGCTTTCGAGGCGCTGTACGCATTGCCGCCGGCACCCGACCGCACGCCCGCGACCGATGCCGTATTGACGATCGCACCCTTGCCTTGATCCCGCATGATGCGTGCGGCGTACTTGGTGAAGTGCACCGCACCCATGACATTGACCGCCATGATCTGCTGCCACACGTTCGTATCGGTCTCGGTGATCAATGAATAATCGCCGCCGGCGATGCCGGCGTTGTTGCAAAGCGCATCGACACGGCCAAAACGGGCGACGATATCGGCGACGCATTGCTCCACTTCACTTTCCTTCGCAATGTCGAGCGCGCGGAACCAGACCCGGGATTGATCGCCAAGCGACTCCGCCACGGCCGCGAGGCCTTCGGTGTTGCGGTCGATCAGCGCGACGTTGCCGCCTTCGCTGAAGATCCGTTCGGCGACGGCGCGGCCGATGCCGCTTGCAGCGCCGGTGATGATGATGACGCGGTTTTCGAAACGCATGTTTGTCTCCTCGTTGATTTTTATAGGTTGAGATCTGATGATGGATTTGGCAAATGAATCCGGCTCGCTGACCGGCTCCTTTTCCCTATCAGGGGAAGGAAACATACTGAGGATGTTGTTCAGGCCTCGACCCATCTGCGAAAAGCTATACCGCCAAATCCCTCTCCTGCAACTCCCGCCACTGTACCTTCCCGGATCCCGACTTCGGCAGGGAATCCATGAACTCGATGATCCGCGGGCATTTGTACGCCGCCATGTTCTGGCGGGACCAGTCGATGATGTCCTGCTCGCCAACCTTGCCGCGATACTCATCCTTCAGGACCACGACGGCCTTCACCGTTTCGCCGCGCTTCGCATCTCGGGCGGCGATGATGCATGCTTCCTTGATCGCCGGATGCTGGTACATCAACGCCTCGACTTCCGCCGGCCATACCTTGAAACCGGATGCATTGATCATCCGCTTGAGGCGGTCAACCATGAAGAAGTAGCCGTCTTCATCCGTGGTGGCGAGATCGCCGGTGCGCAGAAAGCGCTTGCCGTCGAGTTCGATGAACGCCGCCTCGGTCGCTTCCGGATTATTCCAGTACCCGGCCATCACCTGCGGTGCGGAGACGATGATTTCGCCCGTCTCGCCGGGCGGCAGTTCGCGGAAATCCGTCGGATCGACGACGCGTGCATCGACGTCATAGATCGGCACGCCGAGGCATTGCTTCTTCGGCCGTTCCGGCGGGTTGATGTGGGTAGCGGCCATGGTTTCCGACATGCCGTATCCCTCGACGTAATGGATGCCGAGCAGGTCGGTGAGTTTCTGCGCGATCGCTTCCGGCATCGCTGCGCCGCCGCCGCGAATGCGGGACATGCTCGACAGGTCGTACTGGTCCACCTTGGGATTCGAAAGGAAATCGACCACCATGGTGGAAATCAGCTGTGCGCCGCTGATCTTGTAGCGTTCCACGCAGAGCGCGGCGGCATCACGGTCCCAGCGTGGCAGCAGGACGATGGTCGCGCCGATGTAAAGCGGGCAATTCATGCTGCCCTGCATGCCGGTGACGTGGAAGAAAGGCAGTACCGACAGCAGTACCGCATCGGAAGTGGTGCCGAACCATTGCACCCCGGCGACGGCGTTATACATCACGCTTCGGTGCGTGTGCATGCAACCCTTTGGATTGCCGGTCGTTCCCGAGGTATAAGGCATCGTGCAAAGATCATCCGGGCCGGTCGTCACCGGTCCCGGCCGCAGATCGCGGGCCAGCATGTCGGACCAGAGCACGAGTCCTTCGCCGGCAACCTGCTGGCGCGGCGCGGCGACGAATTCCGGCACCTTGAGATCCGTCGGTCTTTTCAGGTAGTCCGAGTAGGCGGCCACGACGATATGCCGCAACCCGTCGCCGAGCAGCGGCTGCATGTTCGGCAGCAGGTCCTGCGGAACGAATGCGGTCGTGGCGCCGGTATCGTGCACGTAATGCTTGAGCTCGGTGGTGAGATTCATCGGATTGACCGGAACCACCACCGCATTGGCACGGAGAATGCCGTAATACGCAAGAATGAATTGCGGGCTGTTCTGCATGTACAGCAGCACCCTGTCGCCCTTCTTCACCCCGCACTCATGCTCGAGGTAGCCGGCAATGCGCTCCGCTTCGTCCTTGAACTCGGCAAAGCTGATCGGCGTGTCATAAAAGATGATGTACGGCTTGTCGGGGAAGCGGGTGGCTGACACTTCCACGTTGTAAAACAGGCTGGTTTGCGGCACGCTCAGGTGCCGCGGCTGGTTACTCGGCCAAAAGGCGAAGTGGCGATTGGACATCGATGTTTCCGTGACTGGTTGACTTACGCAAAACCGTAACGCGAAAGCCGTGACGCAGGAACCGGCACCGATGGCAGGCACCGGCGCCGCTACGCACGTACGACTTATCGCTCGATATAGCGCGACAGTTCCAGCTTGGCGATCGCATTGCGGTGCACCTCGTCCGGACCGTCGGCCAGGCGCAGTGTACGCGAGCTCGCATAGGCTTGCGCCAGTCCGAAATCCTCGCTGACGCCAGCCGCGCCGTGCGCCTGGATCGCCCAGTCTATCACCTGGCAGGCCATGTTCGGCGCAACCACCTTGATCATCGCGATTTCCTTGGCGGCCGCCTTGTTGCCGACCGTATCCATCATGTGCGCGGCATTCAGCACCAGGAAGCGGGCCTGGTCGATCATGATGCGGGCATTGGCGATGCGCTCGCGGGTGACACCCTGGTCCGCCACCGCTTTACCGAATGCAACCCGCTTCAGCGAGCGACGGCACATTTTTTCCAGCGCACGTTCGGCCTTGCCGATCAGGCGCATGCAATGGTGGATCCGCCCAGGCCCAAGGCGACCCTGGGCGATTTCGAATCCGCGTCCTTCGCCAAGGAGAATGTTGCTCGCCGGTACGCGGACGTTTTCAAAACGAACTTCGGCATGGCCGTGCGGAGCGTCGTCGTAGCCGAACACCGGCAGGTGGCGCAGGACGGTAACGCCCGGGGTATCCATCGGCACCAGGATCATCGACTGCTGGCGGTGGCGGTTGCCATTGTCCGGATCGGTCTTGCCCATGAAAATCAGGATCTTGCAGCGCGGATCGTTTGCGCCGGAAGTCCACCATTTTTGGCCATTGATGACGTAATGGTCGCCATCGCGCTCGATCCGCGCCTGGATGTTGGTCGCGTCGGACGACGCCACATCCGGCTCGGTCATCGCGAAACCGGAGCGGATCTCGCCGGCCAGCAGCGGCTTCAGCCATTGTTCCTTATGGGCTTCCGATCCATAGCGGACGATGGTTTCCATGTTGCCGGTATCCGGCGCGGAACAATTGAAGGATTCCGGACCGATGGACGAGCGTCCCATGATTTCGCACAAGGGTGCGTACTCGAGGTTGGTCAGGCCGGCGCCAAGTTCGGACTCGGGCAGGAACAGGTTCCACAGGCCTTCGGCGCGGGCTTTTTGTTTCAGCTCTTCCACGATCTTGGTTGCCTGCCAGGGATTGCCGGCCTTGCGGGCGGCATCCATCTCGGCGGCGAAGACTGCCTCCGCCGGATAGACATGTTCGTCCATGAATGCGGTGACGCGTTTTTGCAGGTCCTTGACCTTGTCGGAATAAGCGAATGTCATGTTTGTCTTTCGGTTAAGAATTGGAACGGATGCGTTCTGCATACTGCCACGCCAGTTCGGCAAGCGGACGGGCACGCTTGCCGGTTTCCACAGCGTCGGCACTGGACGCGTTGCCGAGCAGCGCGCGCTTGGCGATGCCCTGCAGAATGCCGACGAGGCGGAACATGTTGAACACCATGTAGTACTCCCAGTCGCCTTTCGGAATGCCGTCGCGCCCGGTACGCTTGCAGTAGGCGGCGATGTATTCGTCCTCGGTCGGAATGCCGAGTTCGGTGAATGGCAGACCGGCCATGCCGCGCGACTGCCCAGGATGCATGCGCCAGGTCATGCAGTGGTAGGCGAAGTCGGCCAGCGGATGGCCCAGCGTCGACAGTTCCCAGTCCAGCACCGCGAGAATGCGCGGTTCGGTCGGATGGAAGATCACGTTGTCGATACGGAAGTCGCCATGCACGATGCGTGTCTCATCGGCTGCCGGGATATTCTGCGGCAGCCAGTCGATCAAGTTTTCGACCGCATCGATACGCTCCGTCTCCGAGGCGCGGTACTGCTTGGTCCAGCGGGCCACCTGGCGCTCCAGGTAGTTGCCCGGCTTGCCGTAGGAACCGAGGCCGACCGCCTCGTAGTCGACGCTATGCAGTGCGGCAATGACGCGGTTCATTTCGCCAAACAAGGCGGCGCGTTCGGCCGGCTCGAAACCCGGCAAGGCGGAATTCCAGAGAATGCGCCCCTGCACGTAATCCATGATGTAGAACGCGCTGCCGATCACCGTGTCGTCTTCGCACAGCGCGTAGGATTTCGCCACCGGGACGTCGGTCTTGGCCAATGCGGTGATGACGCGGTATTCGCGATCCACCGCATGCGCGGACGGCAGCAAGGTGCCGGGCGGCTTGCGGCGCATGACGTACTGCTTGCCGCCGGCAGTGAGCAGGAAGGTCGGGTTGGATTGACCGCCCTTGAATTGCTCCACCTGCAGGTCGCCGCTGAATCCGTCGACGTTGGCGTGCATGAAGGCGGCGAGCTTGGGAATGTCGAACGCATGCTGGGGAGCGACGGGGCGGGTGCCGGCGAAGCGTTCCTGGGGATCTTGGGTCATGGTGTATAGGTTAAGGTTTCTTTGGCCGGTCCCCTCCCCCTCGCAGGGGGAGGGCTAGGGAGGGG
>NZ_DAIUCO010000284.1:0-6499 GCF_036846085.1 Noviherbaspirillum sp.
GCGCCGTCCTGCAGGCGCTCCTGAAGGGAATGGGGCTGTCCAACGTGCCAATGAACCGGCCTGCGACGGAAGTGGCGGAAACCGTCGGCGCGATGTTGCGCGAAGCGGTCGCCGGCACGATGGCGGTCCTGGTTGCGCGTTCGATGACCAAGCGGGAAAGCCGCATCGAAATGACGATGATCGCCTCGCAGGCCAACAATCCGCTCAAGTTTTTCCCGGATGCGCAAAGCGCGCTGAAACAGATGCTGACCAATGAGCTGAGCGGCTACATGCCACCGGTGAAATCGATCGGCAGCGCCTTCGACGACCTGAAGGCGCACGAACTCGCGGTCATTGCCGGCATGCGTGCCGCGCTGGCCGGCGTGCTCCAGCGGTTCGACCCGGCGATGATCGAGGAGAAGCTGAAGGCGGCGAGTGTCATGGACATGATGCTGGCGACGAACCGCAAGGCGAAGATGTGGGACCACGTCGTCGAATTGTATGAAGAGATTTCACGCGAAGCGGACGACGATTTCCAGCGGTTGTTCGGCGATACCTTCTCGGCCGCTTACGAAGAACAAATCAACAGGCTGCGGCGAACCGGCAAATAGGCGTCTGCCAACGGCCGGCCCGTACCTGACAACGGATGAACATTTTTATGACGATGGCGAGGCACAATGTCGTGGAATAGCAAGGTAGTCTGGTCCGAGGGCATGCTGTTGCAGCCCCAGCACCTTCAACAGCACGACCGGTATCTCCAGAGCATGCTGGAGTCGCGCGTCGGCGCCCTCCGGCCGTACTCCTGGGGATTCTCCTCGCTCAAGATCGATGAGCAGCAGCTCGCCCTCGGCAAATTGTCGCTGCTGTCCTGCTCCGGCGTGCTGCCGGACGGCACGCCCCTGCAACTGCCTGCGGACGACGACCTGCCGCTCCCGCTCGATATCCCCGAAGATGCACGCAATGCGCTGGTCGTGCTGGCATTGCCGACGCGGCGTCCGGGCATCGCCGAGGTCAGCAACGAATCCTCCTCCGATGATTTCGCCCGCTACCGCAAGGCGGAATACGAAGCCTGGGACAGCAATGGCGAAGACAACAGCGCGCTGATGCAGGTCGGCAAGCTCCGCCTGCGACTGGCGCTGGAATCGGAGGTGGTCAATGCCTATACCTCGATCGGCGTCGCCCGCATCATCGAACGGCGCGCCGACAACCGGATCATGCTCGATCCGGAATATTGCCCGCCTTGCCTCGACTACCGCGTCGCGCCGCGCCTGGGCGCATTCGCCGATGAACTGGTCGGACTGCTGCACCAGCGCGGCGCGGCACTGTCGGACCGGCTCTGCCAGCCCGGCGCCGGTGGCGCGGCCGAAATCGCGGATTTCCTGCTGCTGCAATTGATCAACCGCAGCGAGCCGATGTTCGCGCATCTCGCCGGCATGACCGGCCTGCATCCGGAAGAGCTGTACCGTGCGATGGCGCAACTGGCCGGCGAGATGGCGACCTTCAGCAAACCGAACAAACGGGCGATCCAGTACCCGACTTACCGTCACGACCGCCTGCGCGAAAGCTTCGCGCCACTGATGGACGACCTGCGCAAATCCCTGTCCATCGTGATGGATGCGCATGCCATCCCGATCCCGCTGGAAGAACGCCAGTTCGGCATCCGCGTGGCGGTAATGCCGGATGCGGAGCTGGTGAAGTCGGCAGTGTTCGTGCTGGCGGTGAATGCGCAGATGCCGGCCGAAGCGGTGCGCAGCGGCTTCCCGCCGAAGGTCAAGATCGGCACGGTCGAGAAGATTCGCGACCTGGTGAACCTGCAGTTGCCGGGCATCGGCCTTCGACCATTGCCGGTCGCGCCGCGCCAGCTGCCGTATCACGCCGGATTCACCTACTTCGAGCTCGATCGCGGCAGCGACCTGTGGAAAACGCTGCCCACCTCGGCGGGTTTTGCGATGCATGTGGCGGGTGATTTTCCCGGCCTGCAGATGGAATTCTGGGCGATTAGAAGGTAACCACCGTGAGCGCAAACGATCCCCTCGACCCGGCGCTCGACGCCGACCGCACGATGCTGGTGCCGACACCGGGCGGCAGGCGGCCTCCATCCCCGGCTGCGGGCCAGGCCGCGCCGGCTGCCGTGTACGCAGCCGCGGCGGGAGCAGTGGCAGCCACCTATCCGGCGGGCGAGGCGCGAACATCGATCGAACTGCACGGCAGCGGCCTCAATCCCATCGTTCGCGCGGCCAATCCCTTGCTCGACCTCGTGGTGCCTTTGCGGCACATGGTGTCGCACCCGGATGTCGAAGGATTGCGGGCGCAACTGGTGCATGCGATCAAGAATTTTGAAAGCGAGCTGCGCGCCCGGCGCATCGATTCCGAATCCATCGCCGCGGCAAGGTACGCGCTGTGCACCTTCCTCGACGAAACGATCTCGAGTACCCCTTGGGGAGGCAACGGCGTATGGGCAAGCCGCAGCCTGCTGGTGGCCTTTCACAATGAGGCATGGGGCGGCGAAAAAGTCTTCATGATCCTGCATCGCCTGAGCCAGGACCCGCGCGCCCACCTGCACCTGCTGGAACTGATGTACCTCTGCCTCGCGCTTGGACTGGAAGGGCGTTATCGTGTTCTGGAAGGTGGGCGCGACCAGCTCGAGACGCTGCGCGACCGCCTGCACCACATGATCGAGAACCAGCGCGGCCACTATGAACACGATCTCTCGCTGCGCTGGCGCGGATCGACGGAGAAGCGGGGCGGGCTGCTCGGCGTGGTGCCGGTCTGGGTGCTGGCGTCGGTGGCGGGCGTATTCCTGGTGATCCTTCACCTTGTCCTCAGTTACCTGCTCAACAACGAATCCGATCCGGTGTTCGCGTCGCTTCACCAGATCAAGGTCGAACGCCTGGAGCCGCCGGCGCCGACGGTGGAAGTGGTGGCGCCGCTCAGGCTGGCGAAATTCCTTGCCGAAGACATCGAACGCGGACTGGTCACGGTGAACGAAACTGCCGGGAAATCAACAGTCACGCTGCGCGGCGACGGCGTTTTCCCGTCGGGCAGCGCCGAAGTCGCGCGTGAATTCGAGCCGCTCATGCAGCGCATCGGCGATGCGCTCAAGGCTGTTCCCGGCAAGGTGGTCGTGGTGGGGCATACCGACAACGTGCGCGGTTTTTCAGCCCGGTATCCGTCGAATTGGGAACTGTCGAAGGCGCGCGCCGGATCGGTATTGAAGTTGCTGGCCGAGCGGGCAGGGCCGCCCGACCGCTACAGCGTTGTCGGGCGCGGCGAAACCGAGCCGCTGGTGCCGAATGACACGCCCGCCAACCGGGCGCGAAACCGCCGGGTCGATATCATCCTGCTCACGCCGGCCGCGGCGCTGTGAGCGCGCCGCCGATGCCTGGACCGACCTTGACTCCCAATCGCCGTTTATCTGGACCGCCATGAAGCGACTTTTTTCCTGGATTATCAAACCCTGGGTGCTGTCCCTGCTGGGTGTCGTCCTGCTCTCCCTGATCGTCTGGTTCGAGGCGCCCTTGCTCGCCTTCGACGGCGTCGAGCCGTTTGCCTCGGAAGGGTCGCGCTGGGCGGTGATCGCCATCCTGTTCGCACTATGGATCGCCTATTTCATCTGGAAGTTCATCGCCGCCAAGCTGGCCAACCTGAAGCTGATGAAAGGCATCGCCGGCGAAGGGGAGAAAACAGCGCCGCGCCCGGGGGCGAATGAATCGGCGGCGGAAGTCGCGGCGCTGGGCAAGCGGATGCAGGAAGCGATGCAAATGCTGCGCAAGGCACGACTGGGCGGCAAGGTCCGCGGCCAGTACATGTATCAGTTGCCCTGGTATATGTTCGTCGGTGCGCCGGGCTCCGGCAAGACCACCACCTTGACGCAGTCCGGGCTGAAGTTCCCCCTGTCGGAAGCTCTCGGCAAGAACGCCATTACCGGCGTCGGCGGCACCCGCAACTGCGACTGGTGGTTCACCGACGAAGCGGTGCTGCTCGATACCGCCGGCCGCTACACCACCCAGGACAGCTTCGCCGAAGTCGACAAGGCTGCCTGGGAAGGATTCCTCCAGCTTCTGAAGAAGCATCGTCGCCGCCGTCCGATCAACGGCGTGATCGTCGCGCTCAGCGTGGCCGACCTGCTGCAGCAAACCGACAGCGCGCGCCGTGCCCAGGCGCTGGCAATCCGCGAACGGATCAAGGAACTGCACGAACGGCTCGGCATCCGTTTTCCGATTTACATCATGGTCACCAAGTGCGACCTGCTGGCCGGCTTTGTTGAGTTTTTCGACAACCTCGGACGGGAAGAGCGGGCGCAGGTCTGGGGCATTACCTACCCGCTGGCGGAAGCCGACCAGGTCGACAGCGCACTGGCCGCGTTCCCGGCGGAATTCCAGGCACTCGAATCGCAATTGCAGGCACGCGTGCTGGCGCGCATGCAGAATGAACGCGATTTGCAGCGCCGCGCACTGATCTACGGTTTCCCGCAGCAATTCGCGGCCATCGGCGACGTCCTCGGGACCTTCCTCGGCGATGTGTTCCAGTCCACCCGCTACGAAGAAAAAGCGATGTTGCGCGGGGTCTACTTCACCAGCGGCACCCAGGAAGGAAGCCCGATCGACCGCGTCATGGGCTCGCTGGCCGCCGCATTCGGACTGGACCGGCAGGTGCTGGCGCCGAACGAGGCAAGCGGACGCAGCTACTTCATCACCCGCCTGCTGCGGGAAGTGATCTTCCAGGAAGCGGAGCTTGCCGGCGCGGACCTGCGCTTCGAACGCAAGCGGAAGTGGCTGCAGTGGGGCGCGATCGGCGCGGTTGCCTCGTTGCTGTTGGCCACGTCCGCCGGACTGGCGACCAGTTATCTGCGCAACCGGGGTTACGTCGCGGATGTGGCCTCGCGTGTCGAAGAAATCCAGAAATTGGCCCATGCCGTCCCGGCGAAGGGCAATCCCGTCACCACACTCAAGGTGCTGGATGCCGCCCGCGACCTTCCCGGCGGCTATGCCGACCGCGACAACACCGCGCCTTTGCTCATGACGCTCGGCCTGTACCAGGGCGACAAGCTGGGCGCCGGCGCGCAAGCCGCCTATCGGAACCTGTTGCGGGATACGCTCCTGCCGAAGATCGTCGAACGCATGGAAGACCAGTTGCGGCGCGGCAGCGCCAACAGTCCTGAGTATCTGTATGAGTTGCTGCGCGTGTACCTGATGCTCGGCGACCGCAAGCACTTCGATGCCAGATCGGTCAGGGCATGGATCGACTACGACTGGCAGCGCAATCTGCCTGAGGCCAACGAAACCCAGCGGCTCGCGCTGTCCGGCCATGTCGCGGCTCTGCTCGAAGGCGACGAGCTCGATACCGCCGTGCCGCTGGATGCCACCCTGGTCGCCGATACGCGTCTCATCCTGGCGCGCATGCCCCTGGCACAGTGGATCCACGACAGGGTGAAGCGCGACATGGCGCGGTCGAACCTGCCTGAATTCAACATCAGCAGCGCCGGCGGCCGGGATGTGCTGCAGGTCTTCGTGCGCCGCAGCGGCCAGCCGCTTACGCGTGGCGTACCCGGCATATACACCCTGGCGGGCTACGATCAGTTCATCGAACGAAGCGACCAGGCCATTGCCGACATGGCGAAGGACAGCTGGGTGCTGGCCAAGCAGGAATCGGTGGCCGACGCGGAACGCAGCGCCCAGCTGAAGGAATCGGTCCGGCAACTGTATTTCGTCGAATACATCAAGCAGTGGGACGACCTGCTGGCGGATGTCGGCATCGTTCCATTCACCAGCCTGGACCAGGGCGCACGCGTGATGGCCATCCTCGGAGGACCGGATTCGCCGCTGCGCAACCTGCTGAAAGCGGCGGCCAAGGAAACCATGCTGGATGCGCCCAAGCCGAAGTCGGCGACGGACACCGTCACCAATGCCGTCAAGGGCAAGCTCGACGCCTACAAGAAGAAACTCGAAGCAGCGCTGGCGACCGACCTTGATGGTCCGGCACCCGTGGTCAAGTCAAACAATCCGGTCGACCTGCATTTCAGCGAGCTGCACAAGCTGGTCGCCAGCGCCGGACCCAACATGGCGATGCCGCTCGACCCGTTGCTGGCATCGATGATGGAAGTGTCTGCCTATTTCGATGCCGCCGAAAGCGCCCGCCGGTCCGGCACGCCGCCACCGCCGGCGGATGCGCTGGCGAAGCTCAAGCGTGAGGGAAGCGGCAAGCCGCCAATGGTCGGCGCGTTATTGCAGAACGTCGACAGCAATGGATCGGCTCTCACGCTCGGTACCGAGCGTGCTCGTCTGAATGCCTTGTGGTCGGCAAATGTCGCGCCATTCTGCAAGCAAGCCATCGCGGGCCGTTACCCGGTGGTGCGCAAGGCGACGGAGGAAACCACGCCGGACGACTTCGGCAAATTCTTTGCTCCCGGCGGACTGATCGACGACTTTTTCCAGAAGAACCTGCTTCCTTACGTCGACATGACAGGCGGCCAATGGCGCTGGCGGTCGGTGGGGGCGGTGTCGCTTGACCTGCCACAGGA
>NZ_DAIUCO010000285.1:0-6398 GCF_036846085.1 Noviherbaspirillum sp.
CCCTGTCTATTCTGATGAACATGTCAACAAGATTATTCCGGACACCAGTGCGCCTGCGCGGGAATGACAAGTATGTGTCGACGCTACTTCGCTGCATCCGCCTGCGGCGCCATCACAAATCCGAAAGTCGACGCGATGTCCTGGCTGCGGATGCGGCGCACTGCGATCTCGCGGCCTGCATTGCTCAAGCTTAATCCAGCGCCGTCCTGCTCCTGACCCAGCCACCCGAGCAGCTGCTCGTCCGTCACCGGTTGACCACCCATCCGCATGGCAGCGACACACTGCGCCATGTCCCGGTCATCCACCAGGGCGACGTACTTTCCATTTTTGAGCAGCAAGCGGCCAGCCTCCGTCATCCAGGCTTCTTCAATGTCGCGAAGCGGCTCGCCGGTATGCAGGACGAACCCTTCAGCCGGATCGGTTCGTGCGATGTAGGGAGTGGCTTCAAGGTTGACGTAGACCCGCTGCGGCCCGTTCTGAAAATACCAGCGGCCATGTTCGTCGACGGTGTAATTGCGGTTGATGAAGCCGAGCAGCGCCGCGTTGGCGATCTTGTCACCTGGAAGCTTTTGCGCCTGCGCGCGATCGTCGCGCATCCGCCAGCCGCCGCGCGCATCCAGCGCCAGCCAGCCGAAGCAATGCGGCACGTTGGGCCATTTGGCCATTGCCTGTTTTACGATGTCGTCCATGATGTGTCCCCAAGTGTCAGGCGGCATCCAGGAAAGCGATGATTTTCCGTGGAAGCCAGTTCAGCCTGCCGGATGCCGCGCCGGGCGCGGCGAAGCCGACATGCCCGCCTTGTTCAGGATAGTCCAGCGTGACGTGCCGCGATGCGATTTGGGGCAAATGTTGAGGCGGCAGGAAGGGGTCGTTCTTCGCATTCAACACCAGCGTGCGTACCGTGATGTCCTGCAGCACATGCTTTGCGCTGGCACGATGCCAATAGTCATCGGTATCGCGAAAACCGTGCAGCGGGGCGGTCACGACGTTATCGAATTCATACAGGGTGCGTGCGCCGAGCATGCGGTCGCGGTCGAACAGGTCCGGAAACTGCGCCAGCTTGCGCAGGCATTTCGGTTTCAGGGTTTGCAGGAAAGCGCGGGTATAGACGAGATTGAAGCCTTTTGACAGCGCGGCACCGCCGCCTGCCAGGTCGAGCGGCGCGGAGACTGCGCACGCAGCGTCGACAATATCGGCCCGGTGCTGGGATTCGCCAAGCCATCGCAATAGTGTATTGCCGCCAAGCGATACACCGGCTGCATAAAATCTCGATGGCGGATGCCGGTTGCGTTCGGCTTTCAGGCGACGCACGATCCAGTCGACTTCCGCCGCATCGCCGGAATGATAAAAGCGCGGCGCATGATTCAGCTCACCGGAACAGCCACGGAAATGAGGGACCGCGCCGGACCAGCCGAGCGACGCGGCATGCGCCATCAGTGAACGGGCATAGTGGCTGTCGGACGATCCTTCCAGTCCATGGAACAGCACGATGAAAGGCCGGCCCGGCTTGCCGTCGACAAAGTCCACGTCAATGAAATCATTGTCCGGCGTGTGCCAGCGCTCGCGCCGGTAGGTGACCGCCGGCTTGGCGACGCAGGTCGCCGGAAAAATTGTCTGCAGGTGGCCGCCGGGCAGCCACTTCGGCGGGGCATAGTGCATCAGTGCAGCAGCACCGAGATTGGCGTATCGGACGGCGCGTCGCCCGGTACCACCGAGGCATGATGGCTCACGATCCGCCATCCCTGCGGCGTCTTCATGTAGACGTTGGTGGCGAGGATGTGGATTTCCCGTTGCCGGGAGCTGGTTCGCTGGACCTCTTCGATGACATTGCGCACCGATGTCGTCATGTTCTGGGTGACGTGCAGTTGCACCGGACGGATATGCACGCCGCCCTGCTCGAAGATCTGTTCCCAGGAGCCGCGTATTGCCGAATGGCCGACGAGGCGTGGTGCGCCAGGATGAATGCAGACGATATCTTCTTCATCCGCCCAGACGCTCATCACGCCCTCCAGGTCGGCGCGGCTGATCGCATCGTAGAAAGTGGCTTCGGTATCTTCTACCGTATCGAAATTCTTATTGGTGGCTGGCATGGTGTGCAGCTTCTCCTTTCCATGCGGAAGTGTTGCAAGCAGGCGCGTCGAACGCCTGCGATTGGAGAGAACAGTATAGAGCAACGCCTCCCTGCAGGCGTCGTACTGGCCGAGTCGCCGGATGCGGGCTGGTTGCTGCCGCATCCGGGTCGGAACCTGAGGTCACGACGCCGTGGAAACGTCGCTGCAGCAGGGCGACCGGTTCAGTGGCCCTTGACGACAGTGCCCGGTTTCAAACGATACACCGTCCCGCAGTAGGGGCACTTGCCTTCGCCGTGATCCCCCATATCCAGGTACACGCGCGGATGGGAAGACCAGATGGGCATGGATGGGTTCGGGCAGTACGCCGGCAGATCCTTGCCGTCGAGTTCCACGAAGCTCATTTGCTGAGTTGAATCGTTCATGAGTGTTCCGAATTGATTAGACGAGGGTGAGCCAGTGCTGGTATTGGGGCGCCTTGCCAGCCACGACCTCGAAGAACAGCGACTGGAGTTTTTCCGTCACCGGGCCGCGCTTGCCTTCGCCGATCTGGCGGTTGTCGAGTTCGCGGATCGGCGTGATTTCCGCCGCGGTGCCGGTGAAGAAGGCTTCGTCGCAGCAGTACATTTCATCGCGCGTGATGCGCTTTTCGATCACTTCGATCCCAAGGTCGCGCGCCATGGTCAGCACCGCATCGCGGGTGATGCCGTCCAGGCAGGAGGCGAGGTCGGGTGTGTAGATCTTGCCGTTCTTGATGATGAAGACGTTTTCGCCCGAGCCTTCCGATACATAGCCTTCGGTATCGAGCAGCAGCGCTTCATCGTAGCCGTCGGTCAGCGCTTCCTGGTTGGCGAGGATCGAATTGATGTAGTAGCCGCAGGCCTTGGCGCGCACCAGCGACACGTTCACATGATGGCGGGTGAAGGACGAGGTCTTGACGCGGATGCCTTTCGCCAGGCCTTCTTCGCCGAGGTAGGCGCCCCAGGGCCAGGCGGCGATCGCCACATGGATGGTGTTGCCCTTGGCCGCGATGCCCATTTTTTCCGAGCCGATCCAGACCAGCGGGCGCAGGTAACAGGACTCAAGCTTGTTCTCGCGCACTACCTGGCGCTGCGCTTCCATCACGGTTTCCATGTCGTACGGGATGTTGAGCTGGAAGATCTTGGCCGAATTGAATAGCCGCTGGGTATGTTCCTTGAGGCGGAAGATCGCCGTGCCTTGTGCGGTCTTGTAGGCGCGCACGCCTTCAAAAACGCCCATGCCGTAGTGCAGGGTATGGGTCAGCACATGGACAGTCGCGTCGCGCCAGTCGATCAGCTTGCCATCCTTCCAAATTTTTCCGTCGCGGTCTGCCATGGACATGTCGAAGTCTCCAGTGAGTATTGCAAAGCCGAGATTTTAACGGATTCAGCCGGGCCGGAATATCGCCGGTAGAATAGGCGTCCGATTAAATGCAGGGTATGCAAACCCCTTCCAGCAACCCGCCCGGCAACCGGATGACCAGTGCTTGATTTCAAGGCAATGCCGCGCCATCCGTCCAGCGACCCTCCGCCATCCTGTTCCCGCTTTCCGGCCGTTGCAGGTCGACACGAGGTTGTTGCGTTTCCGAGCGGCCCGCATCTTGTTTTATGAATAACATTCAAACCGATACAGAGCCGCGCGCTATCGCGCAAACGGACGCATTGCTCATCGAACGGCAGGCGTTCAAGGATGGCTTGAAAGCATGCCTGCCGACCATGCCGGGCATTTTTGCTTGGGGCATGGTGACCGGCATGGCCATGGTGAAAGCCGGGATGACCCTTTGGCAGGCGCTCGGCATGACCTTCATCGTATTTGCCGGATCGGCGCAACTCGCCGCCGTGCCCCTGATCGCCGCCAACGTGCCTGTGTCGGTAGTGTTTGTGACGGCGCTAGTCGTGAACCTGCGGTTCGTGATTTTTTCCGCGCTGCTCGGGCCGCATTTTGCCCATCTGCCCTGGTACAAGCGGGTCTGGTATGGCTATTTCAATGCCGACATCACCATGGGCCTTTTCCCGCAACGCTTTCCGGCAAGCTCGATGGATAAGCCGGAAGGCAAGGTTGGCTTCTTCACCGGGATTGGCTATCCCAACTGGTGTGCATGGCAAGCCGGATCGGTGGCCGGCATCCTGCTGGGAAGCCAGATTCCGCCCAGCTGGGGTGTCGGCTACGCCGGCACGCTGGCGCTGCTGGCCATCGCGATTCCGCTGATCGTCAATGCGGCGGCGCTCGCCGGCGTAGTGATCGCAGCCACGGTGGCGATCGCGGCGGCCGGGTTGCCCTATCGGCTCGGGTTGCTGCTGGCGGTCGTCGTCGGCATGTCGGTCGCCATGGCGGTCGACATGGTCCTGGACCGGAAACGGCGGTCCGCATGAACGCCGTCGACACCTGGATCACGATAGGCCTGTTGCTGGTGGCCACGATCGTCACCCGCTGTTCCTTCTTCATCTTCGGCAATGCCGTGAAACTGCCGCCGAAAGTGCAGCATGCGCTGCGCTATGCGCCCGCCGCCGCGCTGGCCGCCATCGTTGCACCCGACCTCGTGCTGAACGGCGGAGCACTCGACCTGACCTGGCACAATCCCAAGCTGTTCGCAGGCATCGGGGCGGCGGTGTTCTTCCTCACCACCCGGCGGCTGCTGGGAACGATCATTGTCGGCATGGTGCTTTTCACCGCTTTGCGCTTACTGATGTAGATCGAATGCGGGCAAAAAACGGGGATTTTGACCGATGCAGTGGGGTAAAATAGCGGTCTTTCCATGTTTTCAATACATTTCGGCAACCATGCAATTCAATCGACTGAGTGACCTGATCGCCCGCAACCAGCTTCAATCCAAACGCGTTTTCATCCGAGCCGACCTCAACGTCCCGCAGGACGACAACGGCAATATCACCGAAGACACCCGCATCCGCGCATCCGTTCCGGCGATTCAGCAGGCACTCAAGGCCGGCGCCGCCGTCATGGTCACCTCCCACCTCGGCCGTCCGACCGAGGGCGAGTTCAAGCCGGAAGACTCGCTGGCGCCGATCGCGGCACGCTTGTCCGAATTGCTGGGCCAGCCGGTCGAGTTGAAGCAGAACTGGGTCGATAGCGTCGATGTCGCGCCGGGCCAGGTGGTGTTGCTGGAAAACTGCCGTGTCAACAAGGGCGAAAAGAAGAACAGCGATGAACTCGCGCAGAAGATGGCGAAGCTGTGCGATGTGTATGTCAACGATGCGTTCGGCACCGCCCACCGAGCGGAGGCCACCACCCACGGCATCGCGAAATTCGCGCCGATCGCCTGCGCCGGACCGCTCCTGGCTGCCGAACTTGACGCGCTCGGCAAGGCGCTCGGCCAGCCGGCGCGCCCGCTAGTGGCCATCGTCGCCGGGTCGAAAGTGTCGACCAAGCTCACCATTCTGAAGACCCTGGCGGAGAAGGTCGACAACCTGATCGTCGGCGGCGGTATTGCAAACACCTTCATGCTGGCTGCCGGCCTCAAGATCGGCAAGTCCCTGGTGGAGGCCGACCTCGTCAACGAAGCGAAGACCATTCTCGACATGATGACGAAACGCGGCGCGTCGGTACCGATCCCGGTGGACGTCGTCTGCGCCAAGGAATTCTCCGCAACCGCGGCTGCCACCGTCAAGGATGTGGCCGACGTGACGGACGACGACATGATTCTCGATATCGGCCCCAGGACTGCGGCGCAACTGGCACAGCAGATCGGCCAGGCCGGCACCATCGTCTGGAACGGCCCGGTCGGCGTATTCGAATTCGACCAGTTCGCCGAAGGCACCAAGACCCTTGCGATGGCCATTGCCGAATCCAAGGGCTTTTCCATCGCCGGCGGCGGCGATACGCTCGCGGCCATCGCGAAATACAACATTGCCGACCGCATCGGCTACATCTCCACTGGCGGCGGCGCCTTCCTTGAATTCCTCGAAGGGAAAACCCTGCCGGCGGTCGACATCCTGCTGCAGCGTGCGAAGTAATCCAGCGGTGACTGCGGCGCTCGCGGTCCCGTCGATAAAGGAAATTCATGAGGCAAAGAGCAACCAAGATCGTTTCCACCATCGGTCCCGCATCGAGCGAGCCCGAGATTCTTACCCGGATGATCGAAGCCGGCGTGGATGTGGTACGGCTCAATTTCTCCCACGGCAAGGCGCAGGACCATATCGACCGCGCCAACCTGGTGCGCCAGATTGCCGCCAAGTGCAACAAGGAAGTCGCCATCATCGCCGACCTGCAAGGTCCGAAGATCCGCGTCGGCAAGTTCGAGAACGGCAAGATCAATCTTGAAAACGGCAGCAAATTCATCCTGGACGCGAA
>NZ_DAIUCO010000286.1:0-6392 GCF_036846085.1 Noviherbaspirillum sp.
TCCACTGCAGGCGGTTGACCACCGCACGGTGCTCGTTCATCACGCCCTTGGGCTGACCGGTCGAACCCGAGGTGTAAATTACATAGGCCAAGTTGCGCGCCGTCGTACCTGTTTCAATCGCTGTGGCATGTGCGGATTCCTGGCTCCATTTATGCGCATCGGCATCCACGTCGATGACGGCGCCCGGCTTGGTGTCCATGGCGAACCGTAGCATCGCGCAGACCTTCTCGCCGATTTGCCCATGTGTGAGCACAGCAACCGGAGCACTGTCTTCCAGCATGAAGGCCAGCCGCTCGACCGGATAGTCGGGGTCCAGCGGTACGTAGGCACCGCCAGCCTTGAGAACGGCCAGCAAACCAACCACCATGTCGATGCCGCGTTCCATGCAGATTGCAACGCGGGTATCCGCCTGCACACCCTTGCCGCGCAGGTAATGCGCGAGCCGGTTGGCATGCGCGTCGAGCGCAGCGTAGCTCAGACATGCATCCTCGTGCACGACCGCAGCGGCGTCCGGGGTCCGTACTGCCTGCCGTTCGAACAGCGTATGCACGCAGATATCCGTCGGATATGCAACATCGGCCCCATTCCATTCCACCAGCATGCGCTGACGTTCCATCTCATCTAGCAGTGAAATGCGCTCGACCGGCTGGTGTTCATCCCGCACCATTCCGGACAGGATGTTGTGCAGATAGCGCAGATAGCGTTCGACCGTGGCCCGGTCGAACAGTGCGCTTGCGAATTCGACACCGCCGACGATGCAGCCGTTTTCTTCCCCCAGGTTGAGCATCAGGTCCATCTGCGCCACGTCGTGCCCCGAACCGACCTGGGAAAGCGTCAACCCGGGAATATGGAGGTCGCCTTCATCGTTATTGCGCCAAGCGAACAGCGTCTGGAACAAGGGGTTGTGTGCCAGGCTGCGCGGTGGATTCACGATTTCAACTACTTGCTCGAACGGCAGATCCTGGTTTTGTTGCGCCTCCAGCGCTCGAGCTTTGACGCGCTCCAGTAACTCTTTCACAGAGGGCGAACCCGACAGGTCCATGCGCAGCACCAGCGTGTTGACAAAGAAGCCGATCAAAGGCTCGACCTCGGTACGGGTACGATTGGCGACCGGCGTGCCGATCATCAAGTCCGTTTGGCCGGACAGGCGAGAAAGAAGAATCGCCCACGCGCCGAGGAGCGTCATGAACAGCGTCGCTCCATGTCGCTTGCTCAAGCGGTCCAACTCGCGGGATAACTCATGGTCGAATTCGAGCGCAACAAATGAACCGGCATAGTCCTGCTGCGCCGGGCGTGGACGATCGGAGGGAATGTCGAGGAGCGTAGGAGCGCCGGCAAGCGTACGCCGCCAGTAATCGCCTTGCGCTTGAAGCACCTCGCCGCTGAGCCAGCGCCGTTGCCATGCCGCATAATCCGCATACTGCAAGGTCAGTGGCGGTAAGCCGTCATCCACGCCTTCGACGAATGCACGATACAGGCTGCTCATTTCCCTGGTCAGCACGCCCATGGACCAGCCGTCCGAGACGATGTGATGCATGGTGATCAACAGCACATAGTCATCGGCCGCGAGGCAAATCAGACGGCCGCGGACCAGAGGGCCGGACGCAAGATTGAAGGGGGCACTTGCCTCCGTTTCGATCAGCGCCTGCAATTTGCCGTTGGTCGCATCCTGCCCGCGCAGGTCTTCTTCCACCAGCCGGAACCCGGCATCCGGCGGCGCGATACACTGCACCGGCACACCGTCGACGAGGTTGAAAGTCGTGCGCAGTGCTTCGTGGCGCGCCACCACCCGGTCCAGCGCCTTGCGCAGGGCCGCCACATCGAGCGCCCCTTGCAAGTGCAGGCCGAGCGGGACGTGATAAGCCTGGCTCGCCCTTTCCATCTGGGCCAGGAACCACAGGCGTTGCTGGGCGAACGAGAGCACCAGCGCTTGCGATCGGTCCACCGGCTCGATGGGCGGGAGCACGCTGCGCTGTGCGTCCGCCAGGGTGCGTGCAAAATCGGACAGGACCGGATATTCGAACAACTGGGTCACGCTGACTTCGATACCCAGGGTTTCGCGCAATTGGGATACCACGCGCATGATCAGCAATGAATCTCCGCCCATTGCGAAGAAATGATCGTGCCGCCCCACTCGCTCCAGTTTCAGCACATCGGCCCAAATCGCGGCCAGCGTCTCCTCAACCATACCTTCCGGAGCGGCATAGTCGATGGAAGCGAACGCTTCCGCGCCGGGCGCGGGCAAGGCCTTGCGATCGAGCTTGCCGTTTGCCGTCATCGGCAGCGCGTCCATGATCACGTAAGCCGCCGGCACCATGTAATCCGGAAGCGACTGCTTCAGGTGTTCGCCGAGCTCTCCACTGGTGAGCAGCGAGCGCTCCTGCCGCGCGCCTGCTTGCGGGTCGCGATCGAACAGGAAATCGTAGAACGGTGTGTGCCGGTACTCTTCGCGATAGTGGTGGGAGCTGTACACAAACGAAAATACTTCGCCGTTCTGGCGGATCAGCTCACCCGACAAGTGGTAGTCCGGATTGATGCCGTTGTCGCAAAGCTTGCTGACCACGTCCATCCGGATCGCGTCGCCGCATGTGACATCGATTCCCGGATAGAAGACGGGGAAGTACACCGGCAGCCAGCAGTATCGATGATCGATGATGTCGATCACCTCGTCGTACGCGGTGTACAGGTTGAGCCAGACCAGGAAGCCGTCGATCCGGGCATCACGCGTGATCGTGAAGCGTTCTTCGCGCCTGAACTCCGGTTCGGTTTGAACCGTGTGGTCGAGGTCTTCCAGCGTGCCGACGTTGGAGATCAGGTTTTGCCGGCTCACGCCGCTCAGGCACAGACGGAAATCGAACTTGTAGCCGCGGTGCTCGAAGATCTTGTCGATGTACTGGGCGCCGGTGTCGGAAAAGCGCGGATCGGCCAGGAAATCGTCAGGCAACGTAACCGCGGCGATCCGGGTCATCGTCCGCTCGGGGATCATCACCCCGTCGTCTTTCATGAAACGCCAGGCGTTGTTGATCAACACCCCCGCACCTTCGCAGCCGCCGATGGATCCGACGATCTCGGATACGCAGACGTCGGCCAGTTCGGGCAATTCAACCCTGGTTGCGTCGCCATGGATCAAAGTGATCCTGTCGCTCAGGCCAAGTTGCTCGATGCAGGCTTTCGCCTTGCGGTAGCTCTCCTCGAGCAACTCTATCGCGTATACCTTCCGGGCACCCGCCTCCACGCAGAAGCGCGCGAGGATGGCGTCCTTGCCCGTTCCGATTTCCACCACCACTTTGTCCTTGACCGCGCGGCCGATCGCGAGCTTGTAGCTTCGATTGCGGCGCTCGTCATTGGTCATCGCGAAATAGAGCAAGTCGTCGTACACGAAGTACTCGGCGATCGATGGCCATAGTTCGATGCGCTGCAAGAGTTGCGGAACGACGTAGGCGACCAGGCGGCGATCGCCAGGTTCATCTTCCCGACAAAGCACCACTGCCTGCTGTACGTCCGGGTGCTGCGCGAGCCGCGCCTCGATCTCGCCCGGCTCGATACGGAAGCCGCGCAGCTTGACCTGGAAGTCGCTACGGCCGAGAAATTCGATGCTGCCGTCCGCACGGTAGCGACCGAGGTCGCCGGTCCGGTACATCCTTGCGTCCGGATCGCCGGCGAAGGGATCAGGCAAGAAACGTTCGGCGCTCAGTTCGGGGCGGTTCAGATAACCGCGTGCGACCTGAACACCGCCGATATGGATTTCACCCGCAACGCCAACCGGAACCGCTTGGCCCCGAAAGTTCAGCAGGTAGATACGGGTATTACGGATGGGACGGCCGATCGGCGGCGCAGCTTCCTCCGCTTCATCGCAAAGATGCATTGCCGCGCAGACCGTCGTTTCGGTCGGGCCGTAGGCATTCACCATGCGGCGCCCCGGCGCCCAGCGTTTCACCAACGCTGTGCTCGACGCATCCCCGGCGACCACGAGCGTGCTCACAGTTGTCAGCATTGCATCGTCCGGCATGGTGGCGAGCACCGCCGGTGGCAGGGTGACGTGGGTAATTCCATAATGATCGATGAGTTCGCTCAATGCCTGTCCGGCCAGCACCACGCCGGGATCGGCGATATAGAGGGTGGCTCCGGTGCAGAGCGTGACGGCAATCTCGGAGACGCAGGCATCGAAACTCGGCGATGCGAACTGCAGTACGCGGCTATCACTATCGACGGCAAACCCTTCCGCCTGCGCCACCACCAGGTTGCAGATACCGCGGTGTTCGACCATTACGCCCTTGGGCTGCCCGGTCGAGCCCGAAGTATAGATTACGTAGGCGGTACTTCCCGCCGTCACTCCGGCGGCCGACGGATCAGGATTGGCAAATATTTCGGTCGCCCATTCATGACAGTCCAATGCCAGGTCGAGCGAGGGAACGGCGCTTGCAGCGAGACTCCAGAGCGTCTCTTCCGGCAGCGCGCCGCAAGTAAGAATCAGGACGGGAGCACTGTCTTGAAGCATGAACGACAGGCGTTCCGGCGGATACACGGGATCCAGCGGGACATAAGCGCCGCCTGCTTTCAGAATCGCCAGGATGGCGACAACCACATCGGTGCTACGCTCCATGCATAGCGCAACACGTGCTTCGGCCCGTACGCCGCACTTGCGCAAGCGATGCGCAAGACGGTTTGCTGCGGCATTCAGCTCGCTGTAGCTGAGAGTGGTGTCACCCTGCACCAGAGCGATCATATCCGGCGTGCTCGCCGCCTGGCGCTCGAACAGCGTATGCATGCATTGCTCGGCCTGGTAGGTGCCTTCGGTCCTGTTCCAGTCATGGAGCAAGGCCCGGCGTTCCTGTTCCGGTAACACGTCGATATCGCGCCAAGATGCGGCCGATGCGCTTTGCAATGCCCGCACCAGCCCCGCAAGAGCGGCCTCCATGTACGCGCACACCCGGTACGGATCGAAGGGCTGCGACAGTTGCACTTTCAGGCCGAATCCCTTGCCGGTATCGTCCACATGGAATGTCAGCGGATAGTTCGTCCTGTCCTGCCCACCGAGAAACTCGATGCCGTCCCATGCTTGCTGATCATGACCGGCCGATCGTTCAGGGCTATGGCGGTAATTCAGCAAGGCGCTGAACAACGGTGTCGGCGCCTCCACGCCGCTGCAACGCTGGGCAAGCGTCAAGGGCGCATGCTCGTGGCGTAGCAATTCTGCAAGCAAGGCATGAGTATGGTGTACGGCTGCCTGTACGTTTTCCTCGTGAAGCCTGATCCGGACCGGGAGCGTATTCATGAACAAGCCAAGCACGCGGTCGGCGCCCTCGCCGCTCTGCATGCGTCCGAACAGCACGGTGCCGAATACCACGTCGTCGCTGCCGCTCAGCCTGCCGAGCACCGCCGCCCAAGCTTGATGAAACAGGCTCGCGACGCTCACGCCAAGGCTGCGCGCACAATCGCGCAGCGCTTGTGCCAGTTCGGATTCGAGCTCGTACTCGGCCTCGTCGATGCCGGAGCCGTCTCCCTGGACATCAACCAGGCCGTAGGGGGTGGTCGGCTCGACGACATCGCTCAGCATGTGGCTGAAAAAAGCCTTGTGTTCTTCTCGATCCACACCGAGACGGGCCTGTGCGACGAAGTTGCGGAACGGAAGCGGTGCCGGAAGGCTGGCTTCCTCGCCCCGCAGGTAGGCCTGGATCTCGCGCTGCATTGCTTCCAGCGTCGTATGGTCGATCACGAGGTGATGAAAATAGTGCAGCATCAGCCAGCCGCCGCTGGCCATGTCAGGCGTGATGAAGGAACGCATCAAGGGTGCCCGGCGCACGTCCAGCCGGTAATGATCCTGCGACGAAATCGCATGCAGGTATTCGACTGCATCGTCCGCCATCGGGTCGATGACGATCTCTTCAATGATGAGCGGCGCCTTGCGCCAGACGACTTGTACCGGTTCCGGCAGTCCCTCCCAGACGATCGCTGTGCGCAGGATATCGTGCCGATCGACCACCGCTTGGAGCGCACCCATGAACTGGTCGAGTCGTTGACGCGACGCGAAGCGATACAGTGTGGGCGCCACGTAGACGTCACGCCGCCCCGCCATCAGGTGGTGAAACAGGATGCCTTCCTGAAGCGGCGCCAATGGATAGATGTCCTGTACATTGGCAGCGCCGCCAGGCACCGCGCTCACGATGCGGTCAATGTCGCTCGCTGCGAGTTGCACCAGCGGCAGCATCTCGGGTGTCAAGGCAACACAGTCAGCCGGAATAAGGTTCTCGGGAACGGAAATCATGCCGCTGACGCCGCCCACTTCCGATGCGAGTTCGCTCAGCGTAGGATGTGTAAATAAACTGCGTACATCCGTATGCAAGCCTGCGCTGCGCATGCGTTCGATCAGCGTAATGGCCAATAACGAATGG
>NZ_DAIUCO010000287.1:0-6267 GCF_036846085.1 Noviherbaspirillum sp.
AACCGCCTGCTGCGCCGCGTGCGCGATTATGCCGAAGTCAAGGGCACGGGCGAAATTACCAAGGCCATGGCGGATGCGGCGCTGGTAATGCTGGATGTCGACCCGGTCGGCTTCGATGTCATGGACCGCAAGCTGCTCGAAGCGGTGCTGTTCAAGTTCAACGGCGGCCCGGTCGGGCTGGACAACCTCGCCGCAGCGATCGGCGAAGAGCGGGACACCATCGAGGATGTGCTGGAACCATACCTGATCCAGCAGGGTTTCCTGCAGCGTACGCCGCGCGGCCGCATCGCCACGCCCACCGCCTATTCCCATTTCGGCGTCACCGCGCCGCGCCAGAGTCCGACCGGCGACCTGTGGGACCTGCCGCCGGCTTAGGCGCATGCAGACGATGCGTATCTGGGTCGACGCCGACGCTTGCCCGGCGGTGGTAAAGGACATCCTGTTTCGTGCCGCCGATCGCCTGCAGATCCAGGTCACGCTGGTCGCCAACAAGGCGCTGCGCACGCCGCCCTCGCGCTATATCAGGGCAATGCAGGTGCCTGCCGGTTTCGACGTGGCCGATGCCGAGATTGTCAGACAGGTGTTGGAGGGTGACCTCGTCATTACCGCCGACATTCCCCTGGCCGCCGACGTGTTGAAGAAAAACGGCCATGCGCTCAATCCACGCGGCGAGTTATATACCCAGGGCAATATCGGACAGCATCTGACGATGCGCGACATGATGGACCAGCTGCGCAGCAGCGGGATCGATACCGGCGGCCCCGCGCCGTTCAGCCAGGCGGACCGGCATGCATTTGCCGCGGCGCTGGACCGGTTCCTGCAGCAGCGCAGGTATTGAACCCGGGCGCTGATGCCAGGTCCGATAATTGCGCATTGCCATTCAGGCAATGCGTGCCGCTTGTGGTGATGAAGTGCTACTCAGTAGAAATACCTACGGCCCGAATTTGCCGATTCGGACGCCGCGCTTCCCCTATAATTGTTTTTTTAAGCACGCCTGCACTTTTTTGTACCAAGGCAGCGCAAATGCACGGGTTGCCAAAGCGATGTTGCCGCGCCTGCATCCCTCCCTGCCTTACCTGACGATTGCCCATCATGCTGATGTCCACCCAAGCCAACCGGTATGCGCTTCAATTGCTCGAGGCGCGCGCCGATGTGAGGATGATTGCCCCGCTGTCGGCTAAGACGAAACTGACGATGGAGGACGGCTACGATATCGTCAAGAGCACTTACGATATCCGTACCGCCCAGGGCGAAGTGATGATCGGCCGAAAGATCGGATTCGCCAATCGCAAGATCTGGGCGAAATACGGTGTCGAGGAGCCGATCAGCACCCCGATCTGGACGCCGATGTTCGATGCGACGGTGCGTTACACCACCGACAATCGCGGCATCCAAAGCCTAGATGGCGCATTGCAGCCGCGCCTCGGACCGGAAGTCGTTTTCAAGCTCGGCGCCACACCATCCCCGGATGCCACGATCGAGGAATTGGCGGAATGCATCGAGTGGATGGCGCATGCCTTTGAAATCGTAGTGTGTCCGTTCGAGGGTTGGAAATTCGAGATGGTCGATTCCATCGCCGCCTTCGGCCTGCACGGATCGCTGATCGTCGGTGAGCCGAAAGTCCTGTCAGCCGCCACCCGCCGCAATCTCGACAGCATGCTGGCCTATTCCAGCCTGTCGCTTTCCTGCGGCGACGAGCTGCGGTCGGCCGGCTTCGGCAGCGATGTTCTCGGCAGCCCCCTGCAGGCGCTGTGGCACCTGCACCAGATGCTCAAGACACAACCCCGGTTCGACAAGCTTGGTGCCGGTGAAATCATCACGACCGGCACCTGGACGGATGTCTGCCCGATCGCACCCGGTGAAACCTGGACATCTGCGTTTTCAGGCGTATCGTTGCCGGGACTGACGGTTTCCTTCGTATAGTGTGTTGGCCGGTATCGTGCCGGCCACTGGGGGACCTGGTCTCCGCCTGCTATTCCACCCGGATCCACGTCTGGGTACGTCCCAGCATCGGCACGCCGACATACCCGCGTACGTCGAGCTTTTTGCCGTTGTCGATGACCGTCATCTTGCTTTTGTAGACCTTGCCGCTGGCCGGATCGAGAATCTGGCCGCCGGCGAATTCGTCTCCCTGCGCCTTCATCCCGGTCAGGATCGTCATCCCGACGATGGGCTGGTCCTTGCGGTCGCCTTCGCACAGATCACATTTCGGGTTTTGATCTTCGCCCTGGGCGCGAAACAGCTTTTCAATCCTGCCGTTGAACTCACCGTTCTTCTCGGTGATCCTGACCAGTGCTTTCGGCTTGCCGGTCTCGTCGTCAATGCTGCGCCACAGGCCGGCAGGGGATGATTGTTGCGCCCAGGCAGCCGAACTAACGAGTGTCGCTGCGGCAAGCAACATGGACATTGTTTTTGTACGCATTCGATCTCCTTGCATCATGAAAAAGGGCTCGCTCGGTCGTGCCGAAGGAGCCCTTAGTTTGCTATCCACCCGATCTATGCTGCTTGCAATTTCTCAAATTGCTCGCGCAGCTTGTCCAGCGTAGCGGTGAAGCCGGCGAGACGATCCTTCTCCAGCGCCACGACTTCCGGCTTGGCTCGGGCAACGAAGTTCTCGTTGCCGAGTTTGGCATTCGCCTTGCCGATTTCGCCTTCGAGACGGGTGATTTCCTTCGACAGGCGTTCACGCTCGGCGGCAACATCGATTTCGACCTTCAGCATCAGCTTGGCCGTTCCCACGACCGACACCGGCGCCGGCGATTCCGGCAGCTTGTCCAGCACCTGCACGTCCGACAATTTCGCCAGCGCCTGCAGATACGGCGCGAATGACTGCAGACGCGCCTTGTCGTCGGTTTCCATCACCAGCGGCACGCGCTGTGCCGGCGATAGCTGCATTTCGCCGCGCAGGTTGCGGCAGGCATCGGTCAGTTGCTTGAGCTGCGCCATCCATGCCTCGGCATCCTCGTCGATCTTGCCTAGGTCCGGTTGCGGATACGGCTGGCGCATGATGGAGTCGCCGGCAGCATCGAGCGTGCGGCCGGTCATTGGCGCTACCGTCTGCCACAGTTCCTCGGTGATGAACGGAATCACCGGGTGCGCAAGCCGCAACACGGTTTCCAGGACCCGCAGCAGGGTACGGCGGGTCGCCCGTTGCTGCGCTTCGGTGCCGTTCTGGATCTGCACTTTCGCGACTTCCAGATACCAGTCGCAATATTCGTCCCAGATGAACTTGTAGACGGCCGATCCGATGTTGTCGAAGCGGTAGTCGGCGAAGCCTTTTTCCACCTCCGCCTCGGTGCGCTGCAGCAGCGACACGATCCAGCGGTCGGCTTGCGAGAAATCCCGCCCGCCGTCGGCGCAGCTGGCGGCATCGAAGCCGCAGTCCTTGCCTTCGGTGTTCATCAGCACGAAGCGGGTGGCGTTCCACAGCTTGTTGCAGAAGTTGCGGTAGCCTTCGCAGCGGTTGAGATCGAAATTGATGTTGCGGCCGAGCGATGCGTAGCTGGCCATGGTGAAGCGCAGCGCATCGGTGCCGTAGGCGACGATGCCTTCCGGGAATTCCTTGCGGGTGGCCTTTTCGATCTTCGCCGCATCCTTCGGGTTCATCAGCCCGGTGGTGCGCTTGGCGACCAGGGTGTCGATGTCGATGCCGTCGATCAGGTCGATCGGGTCGAGGGTGTTGCCCTTGGACTTCGACATCTTCTGGCCGCTGGCGTCACGCACGAGGCCGTGCACATAGACCGTCTCGAATGGCACCTTGCCGGTGAAGTGGGTGGTCATCATGACCATCCGCGCCACCCAGAAGAAGATGATGTCGAAGCCGGTCACCAGCACCGACGACGGCAGGAAGGTCTTGTAGTCCGGCGTTTCTTCCGGCCATCCGAGGCTGGAGAAGGGCACCAGCGCCGACGAGAACCAGGTGTCGAGCACGTCGCTGTCACGGGTGATGGCTTTTCCACCGGCCTTTGCCTTTGCTTCTTCCTCGTTGCGGGCCACGTAGATGTTGCCCTCGTCGTCATACCACGCCGGGATCTGGTGCCCCCACCAGAGCTGGCGCGAGATGCACCAGTCCTGGATGTTGTTGAGCCACTGGTTGTAGGTGGTCGTCCAGTTTTCCGGAATGAATTTGATCGAGCCGTCGGCGACCTTTCCGAGCGCGACCTCGGCGATCGACTTGCCGGGAAAGTGGGTGCCTTCGGGCGCCGGCTTGCTCATCGCGACGAACCATTGGTCGGTCAGCATCGGCTCGATCACCGCGTTCGTGCGGTCGCCGCGCGGCACCATCAGCTTGTGCGGCTTGACGGACTCCAGCAGGCCCTGCGCTTCGAGGTCGGCAACGATCTGCTTGCGGGCGTCGTAGCGGTCCATGCCCTGGTATTTCGCCGGGCCGTTTTCGTTGATCTTCGCATCCAATGTCATGATGCTGATCTGCGCCAGGTTGTGGCGCTGGCCGACCGCGTAGTCGTTGAAGTCGTGCGCCGGCGTGATCTTCACGCAGCCGGTGCCGAATTCCTTGTCGACGTATTCATCGGCGATGATCGGGATTTTACGATCGGTCAGCGGCAGTTTCAGCAGCTTGCCTACCAGGTGGGTGTAGCGCTCGTCGGTCGGGTCGACCGCCACGGCGACGTCGCCGAGCATGGTTTCCGGGCGGGTGGTCGCCACCGTCATGTGGCCGCTGCCGTCGGCGAGCGGATAGCGGATATGCCACATGAAGCCGTCTTCCTCCTCCGACAGGACTTCGAGGTCCGACACCGCCGTCATCAGTTTCGGGTCCCAGTTCACCAGCCTCTTGCCGCGATAGATCAGGCCCTGTTCATGCAGCCTCACGAACACTTCGGTCACCGCCTTGGACATCTTCTCGTCCATGGTGAAATACTCGCGGCTCCAGTCGGTCGATGCACCCATGCGGCGCATCTGGCCAGTGATGGTGGAGCCGGATTTTTCTTTCCATTCCCATACTTTTTCAAGGAATTTCACCCGGCCCAGGTCATGGCGGGAGACTTTCTGCGCATCGAGCTGCCGCTCGACCACGATCTGCGTCGCGATGCCGGCGTGGTCGGTGCCGGGGATCCAGGCGGTATTGAAGTTGCGCATCCGGTGATAGCGTGTCAGACCGTCCATGATGGTCTGGTTGAACGCATGTCCCATGTGCAGCGTGCCGGTCACGTTGGGCGGCGGCAACTGGATGCTGAACGCGGGCTTGGAGGGATCGGTGGTGGCTGTGTAATAACCGCGCTGTTCCCACTCGGTGCGCCAGCGTTTTTCAATGTCGGCGGGCTCGAAAGACTTGGCTAATTCCATGATTTGACGTGTGTTTTTGCGAAACCGACGATTATAAGTCAGTGCCGCCCAATTCATGGGCGTATAATTCCGGCCAAGCCGCCCGCGCGGCGCACGCTAGGGGTCCTGTCCGGAGAATTGGACGGGTGAGAAACACCCTCGAACCTGATCTGGATAATGCCAGCGAAGGGAAGCAACCGGGAATTATCCTTTTCCGCCTCTCCTTCGCTTTTCGTTTGTTGAAAGCCAAGGAGCATCGCATGAACGCCAACCCCCAATTCCTCGCCGCCACCGCCAAGGTGGATGAAGCTGCCATCCAGCCGCTGCCGAATTCCCGCAAGATCTACGTCGAGGGCTCCCGTCCGGATATCCGCGTGCCAATGCGCGAGATCAGCCAGTCCGACACCCCGGCGTCGTTCGGTGCGGAAAAGAATCCGCCGATCTACGTATATGACACCTCCGGCCCCTACACCGACCCGGAAGCGAAGATCGATATCCGTTCCGGCCTGCCGGCATTGCGCGCCGCATGGATCGCCGAACGCGGCGACACCGAGGAATTGGCCGGCCCGACATCGCAATACGGCATCGAGCGCCTGAACGACCCGAAGCTCGCCGAGCTGCGTTTCAATCTGCACCGCAAGCCGCGCCGCGCGCTGCCGGGCAAAAACGTGTCGCAAATGCATTACGCGCGCCAGGGCATCATCACGCCGGAGATGGAATACATCGCCATCCGCGAGAACCTGCGCCGCAAAGAGTACCTGGAAGGCCTGAAGGCTTCCGGGCCGATGGGCCAGAAACTGGCGGACCTGATGGGACGGCAGCATCCGGGACAATCCTTCGGCGCGGCGATCCCGTCGGAGATCACGCCGGAATTTGTCCGTTCCGAGGTCGCCTGCGGCCGGGCCATCATCCCGATGAACATCAACCATCCGGAAATCGAGCCGATGATCATCGGCCGCAACTTCCTGGTGAAGATCAACGCCA
>NZ_DAIUCO010000288.1:0-6264 GCF_036846085.1 Noviherbaspirillum sp.
GCGGTGACGGAAGCGCGGCGCATCGGCTGGCTCAATGCACGTGCGCGGGAGGCCGGCATCCTTTCCGGCATGATGGACAGCAGCGCGCATGCGCGTGCTGCCGATGTCGTGCTGATTCCGCGCGATACGGCGGCCGAGGCGGAAGCCGTGAAAGAGGCCGCATTCTGGGCGCTTCATTTCACGCCGCAGGTCAGCCTGCTGTCCAACGGCCTGCTGCTCGATGTCTCTGCCAGCCTGCGCCTGTTCGGCGGCGGCGAAGCGCTGACGCTGCAACTGCGCGACGGCATCCTGGAGCTTGGCTTCACCCTGCAACTGGCGAGCGCGCCCACCGCCACAGCCGCCTGGCTGTTGGCCCGGCATGCCGACGCCCTGCATGCGGACGGCGCATCGCTGCCGTCACGTCTGGGGAGCCTGCCGGTTGCACTCATGGCGTCGGTACAGCCGCATCTCGCCACGCTGGACCTGATCGGTTGCCGGACCATCGGGCAGTTGCGGAATCTGCCGCGCCCTGGCATCGTCCGCCGCTTCGGCAAGGATGTGCTGACCGAACTCGACAGGGCGTTCGGCCTTGAGCCCGAAGTCCATGCATGGTTCGAGCCGCCCGTCACGTTTACCGCACGGCTGGAGCTGCCGTCACGGGTCGATACGACGGAGGCGCTGCTGTTTGCCGCGCGCCGCCTGCTGATGCAGATGAGCGGCTGGCTGGTGGCGCGGCATGCGGCGGTGTCGCGCTTCTGCCTGCAACTGCATCATGAAAGCGTGCGCCACGGCAGCCAGGCATCGGCGGTGACGCCGGTGGCGATCGCCCTCGGCAGCCCCAGCCGCGACCTGGCGCATCTCACGCTTCTGTTGCAGGAACATCTTGCAAGAATCACGCTCGCCGCATCGGTCATCGAGCTCACCCTGCAGGCGGAAGATATCGTGCAGCTTGCCGCGCCCAACACCGAGCTGTTTCCCTCTCATGCCGGCCAGGCGGAGTCGATAGGACGGCTGGTCGAGCGCCTGACGAGCCGGCTGGGCGAGGACGCGGTCAGCCGGCTGCAGATCGCCGGCGATCACCGGCCGGAGCACAGCTCGGTGACCGTCCCGGCACATCGCATGCCGTCGATACCCAAGGGACAGGCCGCACTGGAAGACGCGTTTCCGCCGCGCCCGAGCTGGCTGTTGCCGGAACCGATCGCCTTGCCGGTGCGGGACGGCATGCCGTTCTACCAGAGCGTGCTCATCCTGCTGGATGGTCCGGAACGCATCGAGGCCGGCTGGTGGGATGATGCACCGGTAACGCGGGATTACTTCATTGCCTGCAACGAGTTTCACCTGCTGCTGTGGATCTACCGCGAGCGGCTGATCTTCGGTTCGGCGGATGACGCCTGGTTCCTGCACGGTTTCTTCGGCTGACCATGTCGATACCGCTGCCGGCGTATGCTGAACTGCATTGCCTGTCCAACTTCACTTTTCTGCGCGGCGCATCCCATCCGGAGGAACTGGTGGACCGCGCGGCCCGGCTCGGCTACGCGGCGTTGGCGATCACCGATGAATGCTCGCTGGCCGGCGTGGTGCGGGCGCATGTCGAAGCGAAGAAGCACGAATTGCATCTGATCATCGGCAGCGAAGTGACGCTCTCGTGCGGCATGAAGCTGGTGCTGCTGGCTACCAACCGCAACGGCTACGGCAATCTCTCGGAATGGATCACGCTCGGGCGCCGCCGCGCGCCCAAGGGAAGTTACGAGTTGCATCGCGCCGACATCGATGCACCGGCGGCCGGCATCGTGCATCTGCATCGCCTGCCGGATTGCCTTGCGTTGTTCATACCGAACAGGAAAACGAAAGACGACGCATTGGCGGAGCAGGCGGCGTGGCTTGCATCGGTGTTTGAAGGGCGGGCCTGGATCGCGGTGGAAGTGCTGCATGGCGGCGATGACAGCCTGTGGCTGGAGCGGATGCACCGGTTGGCGGACCTGCATCGATTGCCGCTGGTGGCGGCCGGCGACGTGCACATGCATGTGCGCTCGCGCAAGCCCCTGCAGGACATGCTCACCGCCACCCGGCTCGGCAAGCCGCTGGCGGAGTGCGGGATGGCGCTGCAGCCGAATGCGGAGCGGCACCTGCGGCAGCGCCAGCGCCTGGCGCGCCTGTATCCGCCGGCATCGCTGGAAAACACGCTGGATGTTGCCGCGCGCTGCACGTTTTCGCTGGACGAACTGCGCTATGAGTATCCGGAGGAGATCGTGCCGCCGGGAGAGATCCTGTCCACCTACCTGCGGCGGCTTGCCTATGAAGGCGCGACCGAACGTTTCCCGAAAGGCTTGCCGGCGTCCATCCAGAACCAGATCGAGGAAGAGCTGACCCTGATCGCCTACATGTCCTACGAACCGTATTTCCTGACGGTGTATGACATCGTGCGGTTTGCGCGGAGCAGGGGCATCCTGTGCCAGGGCCGGGGCTCCGCGGCGAATTCGGCGGTGTGCTATTGCCTGCGCATCACCGAGGTCGATCCGATGCGCGGCAACCTGCTGTTCGGGCGCTTCATCTCGAAGGAGCGCAACGAGCCGCCGGATATCGACGTCGACTTCGAGCATGAACGGCGTGAAGAAGTCATGCAGTACATCTACCAGAAATACGGCCGCCACCGCGCCGCGCTGACGGCCGCCCTCATCACCTACCGGCCGCGCTCGGCGCTCAAGGATGTCGGCAAGGCGCTCGGCCTCGATTACGAACAGGTCAACCGCCTGTCGGCATCGCATCACTGGTGGGACGGCCGGAAGATCAGCCCCGAGCGTCTGCAGGAGCACGGGCTGGACATCGAGTCGCCCATCGTGCAGAAGCTGATCATGCTGACCCAGTCGCTGATCGGCTTCCCGCGCCACCTGTCGCAGCACAGCGGCGGCTTCGTGATCGCGCGCGACAGCCTGGCGCGCCTCGTGCCGATCGAAAACGCGGCGATGGCCGAGCGCAGCGTCATCCAGTGGGACAAGGACGACCTCGATGCCATCGGCCTGCTCAAGGTCGATGTGCTGGCGCTCGGCATGCTGTCCGCGCTGAGCCGCGCGCTCGACTTCATCGGCCAGCGCCGCGGCGAGACGTTCTCGCTGCAGGATATCCCGCCCGAAGATCCGGCCACCTACCGGATGATCTGCAAGGCGGATACCGTCGGCGTATTCCAGATCGAATCACGGGCGCAGATGTCGATGCTGCCGAGGCTGAAGCCAAAGAAATTCTATGACCTCGTCGTGGAAGTCGCGATCGTGCGCCCCGGTCCGATACAGGGCGGCATGGTGCATCCCTACCTGAAGCGGCGGCAGGGGCTGGAACCGGTGACCTATCCGAGCGATGCAGTGCGCACCGCGCTGGAGCGCACGCTCGGCGTGCCGATCTTCCAGGAGCAGGTCATGCAGATCGCGATCCTCGCCGCCGGATTCACGCCGGGCGAAGCGGACAGCCTGCGGCGCGCGATGGCTGCCTGGAAGAGGAAAGGGGAGGTGGACAAGTTCTATGACCGGATCATCAACGGCATGAAGGAGCGCGGCTACGAGGAGGCATTCGCGGAGCAGATCTTCCGGCAGATCGAAGGCTTCGGCGAATACGGTTTCCCCGAGTCGCATGCGGCAAGCTTCGCGCTGCTGGTGTACGCATCGGCCTGGATCAAATGCCATGAACCGGCGATATTCCTTGCCGCGCTGCTCAATGCACAGCCGCTGGGGTTTTATTCGCCGTCGCAACTGGTGCAGGATGCGAAGCGGCACGGCGTCCAGGTACGGCCGCCGGATGTCAATATCAGTGAATGGGATTGCACGCTGGAGGAGCGCATGCCGCCTTACGCGGAGGAAGGTTCGCAACCCGCGGTGCGTCTCGGCCTGCGACTGATCAAGGGCCTCCCGGCCGACGCGGCGTCGCGGATTGTGGAAGTGCGCGCCATCGCCCCTTTTTCCAGCGTGGCCGACCTGGTGCAGCGTGCCGAACTGTCGACGCAGGAAACCCAGGCGCTGGCGCGCGCCAATGCGCTGCTGGGGTTGACCGGGCATCGCCGGCAGGCGGCATGGCAGGTCGCCGGCATGCTGCCGACGACAAGGCTGCTGAAGGATGCCCGCCTGCCGGACGACGGCATCGTATTGCCGCAGGCAAGCGAAGGGCAGGAAATCGTCGCCGACTACCAGAGCCTCGGCCTGACGCTCAACCGCCATCCGCTGGCGCTGCTGCGCGAGCGCTTCAGGAAAATGAACCTGTCGACGGCGCAGGAGATGAAATCCTTCGCCGACGGCAAGCTCGCCCGTACCACCGGGCTGGTCACCGTGCGCCAGCGCCCGCCCACCGCGAGCGGCACCATGTTTGTCACGCTGGAGGATGAAACCGGCGTCACCAATGTCATCATCTGGCCGGCACTGCTGGAGAAGCAGCGCAAGGAAATCCTCAATGCCTACCTGATGACGGTCTACGGCATCTGGCAGCGCGAAGGCGAGGTCACGCACCTGATCGCCAAGCGGGTGGTGGATCACTCGACGATGCTGGGCGAGCTGACGACGAAGAGCAGGGATTTCAAATAGCGGATGCTGGGCAAGACATGGCATTGAATGCTTCATTCGATTTTTTATATTTGAAATGTGCATTGCTGCTAACATTTGCCCTGTCTGGCGGCGTGCATACCGGAATGCTGCATGCCGCTTCATATTGTTGATGCGGCACCTCCAACGAATCGCTTATGAATCCTTATTTGCAGTTCAGTCCCTATATCGATGGAGATCATCCCGACGTCGCACGGAAGGCGGTTGAATTGGCGGCAGGATGCCGATCGGAGCAGGACATCGTCAGGCGTTGCTTCGAATTCGTTCGCGACACCATCAGGCACAGCTGGGACCACAGGCTCAATCCGGTGACCTGCCGTGCATCGGAAGTGCTGGCGCACGGTACAGGCTACTGCTATGCAAAGAGCCATCTGCTGGCAGCGCTCCTGCGCCGGAACGGCATCCCGACCGGGCTGTGCTATCAGCGCCTGTCAGTCACGGAAGGCGCGCCTTATTGCCTTCATGGCTTGAATGCGGTCTACCTGGACGGTCACGGCTGGTACCGCATCGATGCACGAGGAAATAAACCTGGCGTAGATGCGCAGTTCACGCCGCCGATCGAGCGATTGGCGTTCCGCATTCATGACCGCAACGAACGGGATCTGCCGGAAATATGGGTTGAACCGCTGCCAGTGGTGATCAATACCTTACTCACGTATTCCACCGTCGAAGAGATCGCTGAAAACCTTCCGGATGTCGAGTTGATAGCCCAAAGATTTTAAAAATGCGTGAATTCTCCCTTGGCGTCTTTCACCAACAAAGGTTTGTCGTCCTCGCCCCCGACTACCCCATTCGAGGGCAAGCTGCGGCGGGGACCCAGAGATGTGTCATTTTCGTCAATTGCGTAGCCAAAGCACTCCTAGATTGCCAGTCTCGGGGAAAGGAAGAAAATGCCGCAGATAGGCTTACAAAATAACTTCCGGTTTTGCTTTCCTGATTCACACACTACTTAGGAGTTCGCATGTCCCTTGAAACCTGGCTGCTCTATGCCGCAGCCGTCTTCATCCTCACTGTGACGCCGGGGCCAAGCGTCCTCATGTGCGTGACGAACGGCGTCAATTTCGGCGCCCGCCGGACATTGTTTTCGGCAATCGGCAGCGTGACCGCCGTTGTCGGCATCATGGCCTGCTCGGCGGTCGGGATCGGCGCGCTGCTCGCCGCATCCTCCACGCTTTTCCATGTGATCAAGTGGTTCGGCGTCGCCTATCTCGTCTATATCGGGATCACGACCCTACGGTCCACCGCGTCGAGTTTCGAGTTGCCTTCGGCGGGCAATCGAAGCGCCAGCCGACTGTCGCTCTACGTCAAAGGCTTTCTCGTCGGCGCGAGCAATCCCAAGGCGCTGCTGTTCTTCACCGCGTTCTTCCCGCAATTCATCGATCCGGCGGCAGCGCAGCTTCCCCAGTTCGCGGTACTGGGCGGCACCTTCGTGTGCTTCGAGTTGTTCTGGCTGATGTTCTACGCGACCTTTGCCGCACGGCTGAGACCATGGCTGCGCGTCAAGGGGAGGGCGAAGGTCTTCAACCGCCTGTCCGGACTGACCTTCATGGGCGCGGGCGCACTCCTGGCGACCGTTGAGCGCGCTTCCAAGGACGCTTGAGCCGCTTGTCCCGCATGCGCGATATTGTTCTTGCCGCCATTCGCATCTATCAGCGATTCATATCTCCGCGCAAGGGATTTTGCTGCGCATACCGTGTGCATACCG
>NZ_DAIUCO010000289.1:0-6249 GCF_036846085.1 Noviherbaspirillum sp.
TCGCTGCCGAGAAGCTTCCATTTGCCGTCGGCGATCTGCACCATCACGCGGGCGCGCTGGTCCAGGCCGAGGTGGTCGTTCGGTCCCATGTTCACGATGCCGTGCGACACCGGGAGGTTCTTGATGCCTTCAAGTGCGTCACGCAGCGCCTTGCGGAACTCCGGCGTGCCGGGCTGCCCCTGCTTCAGTGCCTCCGGTGCTGCCGCGGCAAGCAGGCGTCCCGCATCCCAGGCATGGCCGCCGAAGGTCGACACGGAGCCGGGACCGTAGGCTTTTTCATAGGCGGTCTTGTACGTCATCGCGGAGTTCTTGATCGGATTGGACGCCGGCAGTTGCTCGGCGACGAGCAACGGTCCGGATGGCAGGAACGTGCCTTCGCAATCCTTGCCGCAGACACGCAGGAAGTCATTGTTCGCCACGCCGTGGGTCTGATAGATCACGCCCTTGTAGCCGCGTTCCTTCAGTGCCTTCTGCGGCAGCGCGGCCGGCGTGCCGGAGCCGGCGATCAGAACCGCATCTGGGTTGGCGCCGACAATCTTGAGGACCTGGCCGGTCACCGATGTATCGCTGCGGGCGAAACGCTCGTTGGCGACCATATTGAGCTTGCGCACTTCGGCCAGCTTCGAGAATTCCCTGAACCATCCTTCACCGTAGGCGTCGGCAAAACCGATGAACGCCACGGTCTTGATGCCGGCATTGGCCATATGCTCGGTAATGGCGGTAGCCATGTGCGAATCGTTCTGCGGGGTCTTGAATACCCATCTGCGGCGCGCATCCACCGGCTCCACGATGGCGGCGGAGGCGGCCATGGAAATCATCGGCGTTTGCGACTCCGCCGCGACATCGATCATGGCCAGCGAATTCGGCGTCACCGTCGAGCCGATCACCACGTCGACCTTGTCTTCGGAAATCAGCTTGCGCGTGTTCTTCACCGCGGTGGTGGTGTCGGATGCGTCGTCGAGCACGATATATTCGACTGTCTTCCCGGCGATTTCCTTCGGCATCAGGGCGAAGGTATTTTTTTCCGGGATGCCGAGCGACGCGGCCGGTCCCGTGGCGGACACCGTCACGCCGACCTTGATCTGGGCGGTGGCGCTGGACGCGAATGCAAGTGATAGTAAGGTGGGCAGCAATGCGCCGATTAGCTTCTTGTTCATGGTCTCACTCCAAAATGGAAATTTGATCACGGGAAAATCCTGCCTCCCCGTTCGTTCTGCTACATCCGTTTTGCTACGTCCGCTTTTCTACATCACTAACCGGCCGTTTTTGCGCACTTGCACGCCTGCGCGCATGACGGTCTCATTTTTACATCTCGTGCCTTCGATGCCGCTCCTCAGGACAATCCGCCGAAGCGTTCATAAAAATAGGAGGCGGCTTCCGGGACATTATCGTCCTCTGCCTGCAGCGTCATCAAAATATACTGGTCCGCTTCCTTGTAAGTCAGCTGATAGATTTCGTGGCAAAGCTCGTAGGCAATTGTGCCCGGCCAGTCTTCCGGCAACAGCTCCAGCGGCAGCTGCGGATCATGCAATTGGGCACGCCGGAAAGTGTGGATCAGCAGCGTGCGGATCGCGAAAGCCTGCTCCGGATCGAGCGCGCCGCGTGACTTCACCAGTTTGAGCAATGGCGCGAAACAGTCGATGAAATGCCGGTAACCCTCCAGCACCTTGTCCAGCTCCCAGCAGTGCGCCACCAGGTCGCTTAGTGGCCGGCTGCTGACCTGGTCCGACGCCGCCGCCGAATAAACAAATACTTTTCCCGTAACGTCCAGCCGCGCAAGGATTTCTTCCAGCGCCGCCGCCTTGCCGCCCGGGTGCGCGAAGATGCCGGGTGCGATCATGCCGAATCCTTCCCATAGCAATTCCTTGCGCAAGTTCGCCCGCTGCGCGGCGCTGATGATTTCCGGAGCCGTCAGCAACATCGTCCAGCGGCCATCCCAGTGCAGCTCGGTCGGCGCATAAATGCGCTTGTACGCCCGCTCGAAGCGTCGCAATCCGGGTGCCGTCAGCGTGTACAGGCTGCGCCGTCCTTCGCGCGACGCCTCCAGCCAGCCTTCCTCCGCCAGCCGGAATACGCTGGTCCGCACCAGCCGGTCGCTGATGCCAAACGGCGCCAGCAGGGCAATCAGGCTGCCCAGCCAGACCGCGCCGCCGCGCGGGGTGATCGAATCGCCGAAAACGGTCATCACCACCGATTTGGAGCGAGGCGGATTGCTGTCCAGAAAATGCTGAATCCATTTATCGATCGACGCGTTCTTCATTCGAAAGGTGTATTGCGCGAGGCGTCATGGTCGCACGCCGTTTCTTATTGAAATGCATTTATAGCACAACGGCCTTTGACAGGATACGGAAATCAGAAATGATTCAATAAATACGTTTACATAAATTATTGCGTATCATAATATGACTCGACGGCCGCATGCCTGTCCGCGAGAACGCTCGCTTCGCAGGATGCCGCATCCCAGGAGAATTGCCATGTACGCACAATTGGTCGACACCGGCGCACGCCAGCTCCGCTCGCTGGAACAGATGTCGCCGGAAGAGAGAGCCTTCCAGGAAAGAATCGATGCCGGCATCAAGATCGAGCCCAAGGACTGGATGAGCGAGGGCTATCGCAAAACATTGATCCGCCAGATTTCACAACACGCGCATTCGGAAATCGTCGGCCAGTTGCCGGAAGGGAATTGGGTGACCCGCGCGCCGACGCTCAAGCGCAAATCCATCCTGCTGGCGAAAATCCAGGACGAGGCCGGCCATGGCTTGTACCTGTACAGCGCGGCGGAAACGCTCGGCGTATCGCGGGACCAGCTGGTCGATGATTTGCACTCCGGCAAGGCGAAGTATTCCAGCATCTTCAATTACCCGACATTGACATGGGCCGACATGGGTGCGATCGGCTGGCTGGTCGACGGTTCGGCCATCATTAACCAGATCCCGCTGTGCCGCTGTTCCTACGGGCCGTATGCACGGGCCATGATCCGCGTCTGCAAGGAGGAGTCCTTCCATGCGCGCCAGGGCTACGACATCATGATGTCGCTCGCAAGGGGCACGCCGGAACAGAAGCAGATGGCGCAGGATGCGCTCAACCGCTGGTGGTGGCCTTCGCTGATGATGTTCGGCCCCTCCGATGCCGAATCGGTCAACAGCGCGCAATCGTCGCAATGGCGTATCAAGCTGTTCTCGAACGACGAGTTGCGGCAGAAGATGGTCGATCAGACCGTACCGCAGGCGGAATATCTCGGGCTGACGGTTCCCGATCCGGACCTGAAATGGAATGCCGAGACCGGCCACTACGAGTTCGGCAAGATCGATTGGACCGAATTCAACAATGTCCTGAAAGGCAACGGTCCCTGCAACCGCGAACGCTTGCGGACCAGGGTGAAAGCCTACGAGGACGGCGCATGGTTCCGCGAAGGCCTGAACGCCTATGCCGACAAGCAGGCCTCGCGTCAGGCCGCACAGGCTGCCTGAATGCCTGTCGACAAATCGATGCAAGAGCCGACGCATATTGACTGGAGAGTTTCATGAGCAAGGAATGGCCGTTGTGGGAAGTATTCATCCGCAGCCAGCATGGTCTCGCGCACAAGCATGTCGGCAGCCTGCACGCGCCCGATGCCGGCATGGCGCTCAACAATGCGCGGGATGTGTACACCCGGCGCAATGAAGGCACCAGCATCTGGGTGGTGAAGGCCGCCGACATCACCGCCAGCGATCCATCGGACAAGGCGGCCCTGTTCGACCCGGCCAGCAACAAGGTCTATCGCCATCCGACCTTCTTCCCGATGCCGGACGAAGTCAAGAACCTGTAGGACGCGCCATGTCCGATCACAAATTTCAATACCTGCTGCGGCTTGCCGACACGTCGCTCGTCCTGTCGCAGCGGCTTTCCGCGTGGTGCGGCAAGGGGCCGGCGCTGGAGGAGGACATGGCGCTGACCAACGTCGCGCTCGACCTGCTCGGCCAGGCGCGGCTCTGGTACGCGTATGCCGGCGAGCTGGATCCCGCTGGACGCGACGAGGACCAGCTTGCCTACCTGCGGGACGCCCATGATTTCCGCAACCTGTTGCTGGCGGAGCAGCCCAACGGCCATTACGGCGACACGCTGGCGCGCCAGTTCTACGTCGATACATGGCATTACTTTCTGCAGAAGGCGCTCGTCCAGTCCGGCGACAGGCGCATCGCCGAGATCGCCGAAAAATCCCTGAAGGAAGTCACCTACCATGTGCGGCGCAGCAGCGACCTCATCGTGCGGCTTGGCGACGGAACGGAAAAAAGCCGGGCCATGATGCAGGGGGCGCTCGATGACCTGTGGATGTACACCGGGGAAATGTTCATGGCCGACGGTGTCGAGGAGGCGATGGTGGCCGAAGGCGCGGCACCCCATCCGTCCGATCTGCGCGCACCATGGCTCGCCTATGTGAAGGAAGTGTTCGATGAAGCGACGCTGACGATGCCATCCCCCGAAGCCTTCATGCAGAAGGGCGGCAAGCAGGGCAGGCATACCGAGCATCTCGGTTACCTGCTGGCGGAAATGCAGTTCCTGCAGCGCGCCTATCCGGGAGCGCAGTGGTGAGCGCCGTCTTTTCCACCGCGCCGGCGCAGGTATGGGAATGGCTGGCGGACATTCCGGATCCGGAAATTCCGGCAATCTCCATCATTGACCTCGGCATCGTGCGCGACGTCTCATTGGGAGACGACGGGGAATGCATGGTCACCATCACGCCCACCTATTCCGGCTGCCCGGCGATGGCCGTGATCTCGGAAGCGGTCGCCGACGCATTGAAAACCCACGGCGTCGAACGGGTACGCATCCATACCCGGTTGTCGCCTGCATGGAGCACCGACTGGATGAGCGAGGCCGGCAAGGCGAAGCTGAAGGGCTACGGCATCGCGCCGCCGGTGGAGCAGGCGATCGATATCAGCGGCATCAGCCGCAAGCGGAGCACGATGCCGCAAGTGCCTTGCCCGCATTGCGGATCGCAGCGGACCAGCGTCGTCAGCCAATTCGGTTCCACGCCCTGCAAGGCGCTGTATCAATGCGTCGACTGCCTGGAACCCTTCGACTATTTCAAGTGCCACTGAACGATGAGTAAATTCCATGCGCTGACAGTCGCGGATGTCGTGAAGGAAACGCGCGACGCCGTCGTCGTCACCTTTGCCGTGCCGCCCGAATTGCAGCAGGCATTCGAATACAGCCAGGGACAGCACCTCACCCTGCGCACGCATATCGACGGCGAGGATGTGCGGCGGTCCTATTCGATCTGCTCGGCAGTGCAGGACAAGTCCCTGCGGGTGGCGATCAAGCGCAATGCCGGCGGGGTGTTTTCCTGCTGGGCCAACGACACCCTGCGCCCCGGACAGGTGATCGACGTCATGCCGCCGATGGGACATTTCAATACGCCCCTGTCGCCGGACAACCGCAAGCACTACGTCGGCTTCGCCGCCGGCAGCGGCATCACGCCGCTGATGTCCATCATCAAGACCACGCTGATGGCGGAGCCGCATAGCCGGTTCACGCTGTTCTACGGCAACCGGGCGTCATCGACCGTCATTTTCAAGAACGAACTGGGCGACCTGAAGGATATCTACCTCGACCGCTTTAACCTGGTCTATGTCATGAGCCGCGAGCAGCAGGATGTCGAGCTGTTCAACGGCCGTATCACCGGCGAGAAATGCGCGGATTTCTTCAGGCATTGGATCGACCTGAGCGACGTGGACACCGCATTCATCTGCGGCCCGGAAGACATGATGCAGAACGTATCGGCGGCCTTGCAGGCGCATGGCATGCCGAAGTCGAATATCAAGATGGAGCTGTTTTCTTCAAGCATTCCGAAGCATAAGCATGTCCCGCGCGCGCAGGCGATGCCGGGGCGGCAGGAATGTGAAGTCACCCTGATCATCGATGGCCGGCACACCAGCTTCACGATGGAGAAAGACAAGGAATCGGTGCTCGATGCAGGGCTGCGGCAGGGGATCGATATGCGCTATTCCTGCAAGGGCGGAGTATGTTCGACCTGCCGTTGCAAGGTGGTGGACGGCAAGGTGGATATGGATGCGAACTATGCGCTGGAGGATTATGAGATTGCGCGGGGGTTTGTGCTGTCGTGCCAGAGTTTTCCGGTGACGGATAAGGTGGTGATGGATTTTGATCAGGATACTTGAGCGGGGTTTTCAGAGTTCCTTAAAGTAGATTACTTCAAAATTTCCGCCGAATGGTTCCCTCCCCCCTCTCAGGGGGAGGGCTAGGGTG
>NZ_DAIUCO010000290.1:0-6246 GCF_036846085.1 Noviherbaspirillum sp.
CCCCAGCCTCGCCGCCGCGGCGGCGCGGGTGAAGCAGGCGCGCGCGCTTGCCGGCGTGGCGGAAGCCGACCGGATTCCGTCGGTGAATGCGGATTTTGGCGGACAGCGCGGCCGCGCATCGGCGACGTCGCTCGGCCTGCCGGCCGGTACGCCGATGCCGGTCGGCACCTCGTGGCAAGGCAGGCTGACCGCCAGCTATGAGGTGGACCTGTTCGGCCGGGTGGCGTCGAATGTCAGCGCGGCGCAGGCCGACGCGGCGGCGGGTGAAGCCACCTACCGCTCGGTGCTGCTGGCCCTGCAGGCGGATGTGGCGCAGACCTATTTCCGCCTGCGCGCCACCGATGCGGAACTCGCGCTGCTGCGCGACACGGTGCGCACGCGGGAAGAGAACGTCCGCATCAACCAGCGGCGGTTCGACATCGGCGACATCGGCGAGCTTGACCTGGCGCGCGCGAAAACCGAATTGTCCACGACCCGGGCAGACGCGATCGCGCTGGAGCGCCAGCGCGCGCAACTGGAGCATGCATTGTCGGTCCTGCTCGGCAAGCCGGCATCGGCCTTCGCACTCCAGAGCAATCCGCTGCCGGAGTCGGTAGCCGTCCCCGGCATTCCCGCCGGACTGCCGTCGGCCCTGCTGGAGCGCCGCCCCGACATCGCCGCCGCCCAGCGTGCCATGATGGCGGCCAATGCCCGGATCGGCATCGCGCGTTCGGCGGTCTTCCCGGCATTGCGACTGACCGGCGCCGGCGGCTTTCAATCGGAAGACTTGTCGGACCTGTTCCAATGGAGCAGCCGCACCTGGCTGATCGGCGCGCTGATGTCGCTGCCGGTGATCGACGGCGGCCGCAACCGCAACAACATCCTGCGCAGCGAAGCAGCGCTCGAGGAATCGGTCGCCGATTACCGGCAAAGCGTGCTCGCCGCGTTCGCCGAGGTGGAAGACAATCTGGCCGGCTTGCGGACGCTGGCGGGCCAGGCCCAGTCTATTGAAGACGCAGTGGCGTCGGCGCGGCGTTCGGCCGAACTGGCGAACAAGCTGTATGCGGCGGGGCGGTCGAGCTACCTGGAAGTGCTGGATGCCCAGCGCAACCTTGCAACGGTGGAGCGCGTAGCCGTGCAATTGCGCGGCAGCCGGGCGACCACCACCGTGGCGCTGGTTCGGGCGCTGGGAGGGGGCTGGTGATTCGGACGATCAACAGGCGGTAAGGACGGCCGCCCCTTGAGTTATGCGTCGTGCCGGGGTGGCTCGATTTCGTCGTCGACCGCTTCCGGCTTCCAATGCACGGCGGAATACCTTCGCCTGTCTCCGATGCTGGATGACCCGACCGCGATTTGTGCCTTAACCAAGGCCCATATGTCACCCGGTTCGATATCCGGCACATAGGAATCGGCGACGCCGGCGATATGGTCGATGATGAGTTCCGGCCTGTCGATCCGGCAGTATGTGCGGCCAAAATGAATCAGCGTCTCTCGTGACGGCCAGGACTTCGTCTTGGCCATCCGCAGTGCGAGAACGTCCTTGGGCAGATAGCAGGTCGTATTGACGATGTCGTACAGCGGCGCAAGGCGTACGTTATCGGTTTGCGGTGTGGTGTAGAGCAAGCCGAAGTTCTTCAAGTGCGCGTCGCCATTGCGCACCGCCACGGACAACACGATCGATTTGAACAACTCCGTCAAGGATGCGGTCTTGTGTGCGGCGCTGGCAAACTGGTCGATGACTTTCGTCGCCGTCTCGTAACTGGCATCGTATTTTTCGCTGTTTTGTCTTCCGGTCAGCGCCGTCATGTCCTCGAAACCCAGGTAACGGCCTTCGGCGTCGATATCGAAACGCTCGATGATGAACAATTCGCGGTTTTCCGAAAGCCAGAAGGCGGGCGTCGCCAGTCCCGCCAGTTTGCCGATCCGCATGCAGTGATATTCATTCTCGGCCAGCCCCGGATAGTCGTGGCCGCCTGATTTCACAATCAGGTTCTTGTCCTTCATCGTGCTTTTATCCAGCACATCCTTGTCGGGGTGCGCCGATACCAGTACCTTTGGCTGCACGCCGGACACGCCGGAACCGGCGGCATATTTGCGTGCGAGATGCTCGAACAGATCCTCCGATCCCCGCCATGTCAACAGGGCTTTCAGGTCCTCCGGCTCCGGCGCGGCGTTGTGATCGTCTTTATCGAGACTGCAACGCACCCGGCCAATCATATCCTTGCCTGTCAGAGCAAGAATATTAAAGTCGTCCATCTTCATGGTTTTGCCGAACTGTTCATGTAACCAGTTCAGCAAATATCCTTCGGGCAAATTCTGGCGCAGAACGCCCGGAAGAATATTGGCGGTGTAACTGGCGGCACGGAGGGGCATGGTCAGGCTGATTTCGCACTCCGGCCGGTCGGTCGCATAGTTGAAGACGATTTGGGATTCACGCGTGAGCAAGCCGCTATACCCTTGAGAGCAATGAATATGCAATTGCCTGGTCTTCGGCAGCGGCGCAATCTTTTTATTCATCGTCTTCCCTGAATAGTTCGCTCAACTCGGACTCGGTCGGCCTGTCCTTTCCTTCTTTGACCGTCAGGGTCAAACCGGTGGAGTCGAGCAGACGGATGAGTTTTCGTATGCCGATGTCATGGGCGCCTGCCTCGATTGCCACCATCGTGCGTCGGCTGATTCCGGCTCGGGCTGCCAGCTGCGCTTGGGTAAGCCCCAGAAGGTGCCTGCGCTTGACGATTTCCGCGATAATTTGATCGGGTCTCATGTGCATATTTTTGCACATTTATGCTCAAGATGTGACCAAAGTGCGAAATTTTTCACATAAGGTTGATAGGAAAGATCATTTTTTCTGAGTAGCATTCTTCCCATAGGCGTAGCGGTTCGGCAAAATCAGTATTGCGCCGGGTAAAGTTCACGCGTTTTTTGTCGTTAATCTCGATATGGTATGAGTAACGCTTCTTTCATTGCCTAAGTGCCAAAAGAAACAAAAAAGCGGTAAAAAGTTCCAGTTTTATCTTGCTATACGGCAATTTTGTGTAAAAATGGCTTTTCGCTCGATCCGCACGGGCGTTTTATTGCGTTGTCCAACCCAAGGTAGTTGGCTATGGCTCTTTCTCCTCTCGATGACACGCCATCCGCCGCCCCCGCCGCTCCAGGCCAGGGCAACGAAGTCCTGCGCAGCCTGATTGCGATCGCTTCCTGCGCAGCCAACACCCAGCTCGACGCGTTCGTCATGCGCCTCGCCGATGCCTTGTTCAATTTGTCCGAGGCTAGCGGCGATCCAAAAACCGCCAATCTCAGCTTCAATGCCGCCAACCTGTTGCGGAACAACGGCTACGCCTTCTATTACCTGGCTTCGATCCGGGTCGAGGAAGTGCTGCGCCAGGCGGTGCAGAAAACCGAATTCCCGGCTGCCGCCGCAGCGGCAAAATCCACCGACGATGCGCTGACGCTCGTGTCCTATGAGGAAATGGACAAGAAGGTGCGGTTGAGCCGCCTGAGCCGGCCGATCGAAGCAGCCAACGGCGAACGGCTCGACATGCTTAACGGCCAGCTTGCCAGCCTGCTGGGCCGCGATGAATTGACGCTTTTGCAAAACCCGTTCCGCCCCGAAGTCTTTATTTCGGCGCTGAACGACACTTGGGCGGAGTTCGACCCGGAATCCGAAACCCAGCCGCTGGTGCTGCCGCTGCTGACACCGGAAGTGTTCCTCGACCTGTCCCTGATTTACCAGGAACTCATCGACGCGATGACCGCGCGTGGTATTTCCCCGGATGGGCCGGCTTACCGCCTGCGCAAATCGGAAGAAGCCCAGGCGGCCGCAAAGGAAGCAGAGACGGAACGGAAAGCAGCCAGCGGCGCCGTGTCGGACCAGCTCAAGAACCTGTTTGCGTCGAAACCGCCGGTCCCGCAGGCCGCGCCGGCCGGAACGGAATTGCCCCAGCAGCCGCAAAACGGCGCCGGAAACAGCTTCCAGGGACAAGTGCTGCAGATGGCGGCGGTCAGCAACCAGCTGCTTGCGCACCTGGCCAGCATGCAGAAAAACCTGTTCGAGCAGCTTGCTGTCGGCGGGGCGGGCGCAGGTCAGGCCCAGAACAGCACCGCGGTGCTGTCGAATATCAAGCAGCAGGCGCCGCAGGGCGCGTTGTCGCAGGTGGATGAGACCAAGATCGACCTGCTGACCAAGATTTTCGATGTCGTTTTCCGCGACCAGAACATTCCCACGGAGATCAAGGCGCTGATCGGCTTCCTGCAGGTGCCGGTGTTGAAGGCGGCGCTGATCGACCAGGAATTTTTCTTCCAGGACGAGCACCCGGCGCGCAAGCTGATCGAGCTGCTCACCAAGTCCAGCCTCGGCTGGGATAGGAAAAAGGGCCAGGACGACCCGCTATACCAGACCATCAAGCGCAATGTCGAGCGGGTGCAGCAGGACTTCGACCAGCAGATTTCCGTTTTCTCGGACGTGGTGTCGGACCTCGAATCCTTCATCAAGGAAGAAGAAACCGTCGCCGCGCAGGCGCTGACGGCGCCGATCACCAAGGCGCTCAAGCAGGAAAAGATCGGTCAGGCCACCAAGGTCGCCAAGCACGAAGTCAAGCTGCGCATCGGCACCGGCGGCGTGGTCGGGTTCGTCGAAGGCTTCCTCGAACGCAAGTGGGTGCCGGTACTGACGCTGGCCTACAGCATCAAGGATGAAAAGCCGGAAGCGGTGGAGCATGCGGTCAAGACGATGGACGACCTGATCTGGAGCGTGAAGCCGAAGATCACGATGGCGGAGCGGCGTGAACTCATCGCCAAGCTGCCGTCGATGCTGACCTCGCTGAACCAGTGGCTGAACCTGCTGAAATGGGAAGATGCCGAGCGGCTGCAATTTTTTGCCGAGCTCGCCGAATGCCACGCATCGATCGTGCGCGCGCCGCTCGAACTGTCGCCGCAGCGCCAGCTTGAAATCGCGATGGATGTTGCCAAACAGGCGGCCGAACGGCGCATGCAGAAGCGGGCGACCCAGGAACCCGATCCGGTGCCCGACGATACCGACCTCATGGTGCAGAAGCTCGAGCGGGGCACCTGGATGGAATTCGACATGACCGACGGCGCGAAGGCGAGGGTGCGGCTGGCGTGGATCAGTCCGCTGCGCACGCTCTACATCTTCTCGACGATCGACCGCAAGGAATCGTTCTCGATGTCGGCCGAAAACCTGGCGAAGACCTTCCGCGAACAGCGGGTGAGGATGGTTTCCACCGACCAGCTCGTCGGCCGTGCGCTGGCCGAAGCGCTGGAAAGCGTGGGTGCGAACGATCCGGAGATGAACGGCAAGTCGGCCGCCTGATCGACCGCGCATCGTTCAAAAAAAGGGGAAGGCGATCTTCCCCTTTTGCTTTTCGCCCGCCTGCGCTTCCTGCGTTCGGTTAGGCATCGAGCTCCCTGTAATGCCGGAACACGTCGTCGTTATTGAACGCCAGCCGCCGCGTCGAGTTCAGGTAGCGCTTGATGCGCGGGCGCGCCGCCACCCTGTCGTGCAGGGCGACGATTAACGGATAGCCGGGTTCGAGCTGCCGCATCGCACGCGGGAAGGCATAACGCAGCCCGGCAATCACCTGGAACAGCGATAGATCCGCATAAGTCAACACGTTGCCGACGAGGTACGCATCGCTTTCTGGATTGCGCTCCAGCACCGCCTCGAAATAATCGAAGAACTTTGGCAGCCGCACTTCCCGGAAGTCGGCCGCACGCCGCAGCGCTTCGGGCTTCTGCTCGCGGTAATACAAGCCGCTGCCGACTGGATGATGGGTGTCGTGCGCCTCGGTCACCAGGTCGGCGATGGTGAGCTGCAGCTGGTGCGTCCATAGCCGCCCGGCTTCGTCATCCGGCGCCAACGCGTGGCGAGTGCCAAGGAAAAGCAGGATAGTCGCCGTCTGGCCGATGATCAGGTCGCCGGCCTTCAGGTAGGGCGGCGCGAACGGTACATGGATCACTTCCGCTTCCTCCATGAAATGCATCAGCGCCGGCATGCCCATGCCGCTGCTTTCCGCCCGCCTTGCCACATCGACATAGTCGGCATCCGCCTCTTCCAGCGCAAGGCGGATGAATTCCCCGCGGCCCTGGATGTTCGGCCAGTAATACAGTTCGTAGCGCATCTGCGGTTCTCCTCGATGATGCGGGCGCGGCACTTATAATGGCGCCCACCGTCGCCGGGCAGCGACGACCTTCCTCCGTGCCGGATTTTCATGACCCTATCAAAACCCCCATCTTCCCACCGTGTCGCCA
>NZ_DAIUCO010000291.1:0-6208 GCF_036846085.1 Noviherbaspirillum sp.
CGTAGCCAAGAAGGCGGCCGCTCCTAAGAAAGCAGCAGCCAAGAAGGCAGCGCCCAAAAAGGCAGCGCCCAAAAAGGCCGCAGCCAAGAAGGCAGCTCCTAAAAAGGCCGCTGCAAAACCAGCCGCGAAAAAGGCAGCTCCTAAGAAAGCAGCAGCGAAGAAGTCCGCTGCAAAACCTGCCGCTGCAGCTCCCGCGGTGAAGACGGTGTTGAACCCGGCAGCAGCTTGGCCGTTTCCGACAGGCAGCCGTCCGTAATCACCAGGCTTGCTTGGTTGCCTGAGCAAGATCAGGCAGAATGCCCGTTGTGTGGTTTAGGCTCACACAACGGGTTTTTTATTGGGAGAGCAAGACGTGCTGCAAAGTATTTTTACCCTGATCATCGATACCATTGCCGGTGTGCTGGGCGGTGTTTTATTGCTTCGGTTCTGGATGCAGGTGGTCCGTATCCGACCGCCGAACGCGATTGGCCAATTCACGTTTCAGCTGACCGACTGGCTCGTGCGGCCTTTGCGCAGGGTGCTTCCCGGTGCCGGCGGATACGATTGGGCAAGCCTGATCGGCGCCATCCTGGTCATCCTTTTGTCGGTGGCGATTAACTTGCTGATGGTGTACCGGTTCTCCGCCGAGTACCTGGTGCTGCTGTCCGTATTGCGATTCTTCGAATGGGTTTTCTACGGCTTCATGGGCTTGATCATCATCGAGGCCGTGTTCAGCTGGGTCAATCCGCATGCGCCGCTGGCGCCGTTCATCCGCGCCCTGAATGATCCCCTGATGCGGCCGCTGCGCCGTGTCATCCCGCTGATCGGCGGTATCGATCTCAGCCCGCTGGCAGCGCTGCTGCTGCTGCAGATCGGCCTGCGCCTGATTACTTCGCTGGTGACATCGATTGCCTGAAGAATGCTGGTGCAGCGCAACGCGCGAAGGCATTCAACTGCAGGTGCAGGTGTCGCCGAATGCAAGGAAAAATGAAATTGCCGGTGTGCTGGACGAAGCGCTGAAAATCCGCTTGCAGGCACAGCCGATCGACGGCAAGGCGAACGACGCGCTCGTTCGGTATATCGCCAAAATGCTCGATGTACCTCAGCGTGCGGTGACGATCATCCGCGGCCACACCAGCAAACGAAAGGTAGTGCAGGTTGCCGCGCCACAAGTGACGATGGAAGAGGCGAAGGAAAAGCTTTGTCCGCAGCCCGGCCAGTAAGCCGGTACGCGATTGCGGTATTTTCGTCTCAATTGCGGGAAAGCTGGACCTTTCCACCCGCATCGGTCACCAACGTCACTCTCTCTCCGATACGGAAGTCGCTGCCCGGCGGCAGGTTGATCGTTCTCATGCTGCCGTCCGCAAGACGGACTGTCACTTCGGTGATGCTGGTGGTAGCACCCGCTTTTTCGATCTCATTGCCGGCAACCGTGCCGGCGATCCCGCCGCCGACCGTCGCCGCAGTGCGGCCCCATCCGTTGCCGATCGTGCTCCCGGCCAGACCGCCGAGCACACCGCCGACCAATGATCCGATTCCAGGCTGCCGACCGCCGGCCGTCGTCACGTCGCGCACATTGGTGATTTCCGCATTCTGGATGCTGGTCGGTCCCCGCGCCGGCGCCATCTGTGTTTGAGTCGGCGGCCCCTGAGTGGAACAGGCGGAGACGAACACGCCTGCCACGAGAAGCGAATTCAATGACGCGGCTTTACGCATTTTGTTTCCTTGCGGGTTGGTGTCTCAGGAAGACCACGGCCCGGCTTCGGCGGGGGCCGGGCTTAAAAACGGTACCCGAATGCCCGTTGAAATCTGTCTTCGATTTCAGCGCGCGACGGCACGTGGTTCTGTCCGCCTTGGGAGGCTATTTTGATCGCACCCATCAAGCTCGACAAGCGGCCGGTGGTTGGCCAGTCCATCTCCTGTGTCAGCCCGTACAGCATGCCGGCCCTGAATGCGTCGCCGCAGCCAGTCGGGTCGACAACCGCATCGGCCTTCACACACGGGATGTCGATACGCTGTCCATCGGTGAAGATTTCCGCACCCAGTTCGCCGCGTGTCACGATCAGTGCCGATACGCGTTGCGCGATCTGATGGAGACTTAACCCTGTGCGTTCAGTCAGCAATTCGGCTTCATAATCGTTGACCGCCACGTAGGTGGCGAGTTCAATGAAGTGCTCAAGCTCGGCACCGTTGAACATTGGCAAGCCTTGGCCCGGATCGAAAATGAACGGAACGTTCAGCGATGCGCAATCCCGCGCATGTTCCAGCATGCCGTCACGGCCGTCGGGTGCGATGATGGCGAGCGCCACCTTTCCCGCGTCGCCGACCTTGTTCTCATGGGATTGCGCCATCGCGCCCGGGTGAAAGGCGGTGATCTGGTTGCTGTCGGCATCGGTGGTGATGAATGCCTGCGCGGTGTAGGCGGCATCGATGTTGCGTACGCAGCGGGTGTCGATGTCCAGCTGCTTGAGGCGATCAAGATAGCTGCTCCCGTCCTGACCGATGGTTGCCATGATGAGCGGATCGCCCTGCAGGAGCTTCAGGTTGTAGGCGATGTTGCCGGCACAGCCGCCGAATTCGCGTCGCAACTGCGGCACCAGGAAAGCGACATTGATCTTGTGTAACTGATCAGCCAACAGGGCTTCCGAGAAGCGCCCGCCGAAAGACATGATGGTATCGAATGCGAGCGAGCCGCAGATGAGGGATGGCTTGGACATTGAAAGAAGTGAAGTAATGGGAAGGTAAGAAGGAATGGGCGTGGCCGAGATTCGGCGTCACGGATAGAACAGATATACCCGGTAGCCCGCCGCTTTAAAATGCGCCAGCTCGAATTGAATTTTGACTGCATGCTCCGATTTTGGAAGCAATCCTTTCTGGATATCCGGTCCGGTCCTGACGTAATCCGCCGGTCCGAAGACACGCCGGGCAAGCGGCTTTTCATTGGCATCCTTCAGGGTCAGCTCGATATGTGGCCATGCCTGGACGATGGCGCCGTGGTTGCGCAGCAATGCGCTCAGCACGAATATATTCTTGTCCGGCGCGAGCGACTGCAGTTCGGTCGATTCGATCGCCACCGCATCGATCTGTGCCGGCAATCCGATCCGGCATCCGATGAAACCACATGCGGCCACCAATGCCGGTTTGGTTTGCGGAAAGCGGGCGGCAAGCTGGTCTCGGAAGATATACGTGGCCTGCGCGAACAAGCCCACGAGCAACAGTAGGGTGCCGGTCACTAATGCAATACGCAGCGCACGTCCGAAGCGCTGCCTTCTGCGTCCCTGCTTGATGAAGCTCGGCTCCTGGTATGCCGACTCGTCTTCATCGGCTTCATCGAGCGCGTCCGTAGTCTTGCGGCGGGGTTTTCGTTTGCCGCGCAGAGGCTTGCGTTGCAGGTCTTCGATCACCGTCTCCAGCGGATCGGGCGCATTTGGATCGGGAGGCGGCTCCACGACCTGCGGGCTTCCATCAACCGGCTCGTTCTCCGCGGTATTGCTGAAATTTAACAGCGTCATCCGCTGCAACGGATCGTCGTCGGCGACGTGCGTTGGGGGGATGATGTGATCAGGCGTGTGGTGTTCTTCGGGCTGGTCGGTTGCCGCAGGATCGGTTACCTCCCCGGAATGGGAGTCGAGCGGTGCTTCCGTTTCCTGCTCTGGCTCTGGATCCGGAGCAAGTTGAGGGCCGGGATCCGCGATGAACGCAGACGGAGAAACCGGCGACGGATCGGCAACAGGCGTCGAAGGGACGGGCGGAGGCGCCGGCTCCTCCGGCCGCAATAAATTTTCGATACCGTTGAAAATCTGCTTGCAGGCGCCGCAGCGTACCAACCCCGACCGCAACTTCAATTGGTCATGCGCGACCCGGAACGTCGTTTGACAATGCGGACATTGGGTTGCCAGCGCCATCGACTTATCGTGCGCCGGCGGCCCGGCCAGCCAGTACAACCCAGCCTTCGTGTTCGCCGGCGACCGAGAGTTCGATGAAGGGGGCATACGCGGCGGCGACTTCATCGGCCTGGCGTACGAGCACCCCCGACAGCACCAGCGCACCGCCATCCGCGACACGGGACGACAGCATCGGCGCAAGAAGTTTCAGCGGACTGGACAGGATGTTTGCGACCACGATATCGAACCGCTCTTGTTGGGCATTCGTGCCGAATTCTTCCGGTAAATAGTAGTCGATTTCGCACTGATTGCGTTGGCTGTTGTAGCGTGCCGATTCGATTGCCTGCGGGTCGATATCGATGCCGATCACGCGCGCGGCGCCCAGCTTCTTCGCCACCATCGCCAGGATTCCCGATCCGCAGCCGTAATCCAGCACGGACAAATTCTCCGGTGCATTCCGTTCCAGCCACTCCATGCATAATCGGGTAGTCGGATGGCTGCCGGTGCCAAAGGCGAGTCCGGGATCGAGTTCCAGCACCAGCCCGTTCGGGTCCGGCGCATCATGCCAGCTCGGCACGACCCAGATATTGGTGCCGATGTGGATGGGATCGAACTGCGCCTGGGTCAGCCTGACCCAATCCTGCTCCTCGACCGCACGTAGGGAGTAGGCAGGCGCCTGAGCCAGTCCGACGGCTGCGGCCGCCTCGGCCACAATGACCGCATGGTCTGCGTCGATGTCCGCAAGGGCAACCACGCGGCTGCGCTCCCACGCGGCCTCCGCGGGTTCCATGCCCGGCTCGCCGAACAACGGTTGTTCCGCATCCGTGCCTTCGTCCGCATCCTCCACCGACACCGACAGCGCGCCTGCCTCCATCAAGGCATCCGAAAGAGGCTCGGCGTGCGCACGGTCGATTTCGATGACGATTTCCGTCCAGCTCATAAAGGACCTTATTTCTTGGCAAGTTGCGCCAGTTCCTTGGACAGGTCAGGCTTTGCAGCCAGTTTTTGTTCGAGGTAATGGATGTTGGTGCCACCTTCGATGAACCGCGCGTCCACCATCAGCTCGCGGTGCAGCGGAATATTGGTCTGTATGCCTTCGACTACCATTTCCGACAACGCGATCTGCATGCGGCGGATCGCCTGGTCGCGTGTCGCGCCGTAAGCGATCACCTTGCCGACCATCGAATCATAGGTCGGCGGCACGAAATAACCGGCATAGGCATGGGAGTCGACCCGGATGCCGGGCCCGCCCGGCGCATGCCAGGAAACGATCTTGCCCGGCGACGGAGTGAACTTGAACGGATCCTCTGCATTGATCCGGCACTCGATCGCATGTCCGGTCAACTCGATATCGCGCTGGCGGAATCGCAGTTTCTCGCCCGCGGCAACCCGGATCTGCTCCTGAACGAGGTCCACGCCGGTGATCATCTCGGTGACCGGATGCTCAACCTGGATGCGGGTATTCATTTCGATGAAGTAAAACTCGCCGTTCTCGTACAGGAACTCGAAGGTGCCGGCGCCGCGATAGCCGATCTTGCGGCAAGCTTCGGCGCATCGGTCACCGATGCGTTCGATCAGCTTGCGGGGGATGCCGGGTGCAGGCGCTTCCTCGATCACTTTCTGATGCCGGCGCTGCATCGAGCAGTCGCGTTCGCCGAGCCAGACGGCATTCTTGAATTCGTCGGCAAGAACCTGGATCTCCACATGGCGGGGATTTTCGAGGTACTTCTCCATATAGACTTCGGGATTGCCGAATGCTGCGCCGGCCTCGCTCTTGGTCATGGTGACGGCATTCAGCAAAGCCGCTTCGGTATGCACGACGCGCATGCCGCGTCCGCCGCCACCGCCCGCGGCCTTGATGATGACCGGATAACCGATCTTGCGTGCGATACGGATGATTTCCTTCGGGTCTTCCGGCAATGCGCCTTCCGAGCCGGGCACGCAAGGAACGGAAGCCTTGATCATTGCCTGTTTCGCAGATACCTTGTCGCCCATCAGGCGGATGGAGTCGGAGCGGGGCCCGATGAAGACGAAACCGGATTTTTCGACGCGTTCGGCAAAGTCCGCATTTTCGGAGAGGAAGCCGTAACCCGGATGGATCGCTTCGGCATCGGTCACTTCGGCGGCGCTGATGATCGCCGGCATGTTCAGGTAACTCAGTGCCGACGGTGCCGGCCCGATGCAGACCGACTCGTCGGCCAGCTTGACATACTTCGCTTCGCGATCGGCCTCGGAGTGGACGACCACGGTCTTGATGCCCATTTCGCGGCATGCGCGCTGGATACGCAGTGCAATTTCGCCGCGGTTGGCAATAAGGATTTTTTCAAACATAGTCGGGGGGGAAT
>NZ_DAIUCO010000292.1:0-6125 GCF_036846085.1 Noviherbaspirillum sp.
GCATCGCGTTGACGCGTCAACGCCACGCCGTGCGGCCCTGCGAACGGCGGTGCGCCGGCGGTGGGGTCGCCACTCACCGGAGCATCAATCTTGAGGCGTATGCAGCGACGATTATGCCGGGAGGGCATCCGCACTTTTAACCTGGCCTTCTATCGCTGCTTTCAGGATGAGTTGCTTTCCCCTCATATGTCCATGCCCCGCGCCGGCGGCGCGCTGGTCGTTCCCTCCTGCCAGCAATGACCGTGCAGCGGATACGCGGCCAAGCATGTCCCAAATTAGATTCGTCAGGACATTTTTGCCGCAGCGGGCGATGTCGACACGTGAGCTTGCCGTGATGACACCGGTTTGGCGATTGAGCCCGATCAGGATGGGCGGAGTACGAGCGACCAGCCGGTTCAGTGCCAGCAAGTCGGCCAGCACAGCTTGAGCAGTGTGATCGCCAAGCTTTCCCACTTCGGCGAGCACATCGATAAACTCATCCGTCTCATGACGGAAATAGAGGGATGCCCCGTCGCTGAAATTGAGGACATACGTTTCGCCAGACCGGCTGTCCAGCGGCGCCATGCCAAGACAGGTCATCAGCTCGGTCATTACCTCTCTATATCGATAGCCACCTTTCATCATCCGCTCCATAAAGACAATACCGCTTGCTGTAGCAGTTATTACGTTCTTCACGCCCCTGTCTTCTGATCTCTTAATATGCAAGCCTATGCCCGATAGGCAGAAGACAACATAGGAATCATTGGAGGACAAGCTCGCCTTGAAAGGTCAATACCCCAATTCTTCCTCATCCCTGTCATTCTGTTCTGCCAGACGGGCCGATTCCTCAGGGGACATGCGGTCGACAGGAGGCTTTTCCACGTGCTCGCCTGCTTCCTCTTGAGGGCGCACGTACGCATGCATGCTTGCCGGCGGTTGTATTTCTATGTCTTCGCGTTCCAACGAGATCGACACCTGCTGCCATTGATAGTCTCGCGGTTTCATGGACATGAAGCCAGGCTGCTTGCGCGACCAGCTAAGCATGACGCTGTTATGCCTGTCCACCAGGTTTTCGACTCGTTTGAATCTCCGCGCTTTGGCAATGCCGTTCATCTCATTGAGCAGCACCTTTCCTATTTTTTTGCCTTGGTAATCCTTATGGATCAGCCACGCCATCTCACATATTTCCGGTTCTTCTGTAGAGCAGAGATTGGCGAATCCCACTATTTTCCCCTCGATGGAGGAGACAAGCGTCGTCATATTGGGAGACTTTGTAAAATTCTCGATTTCACCAGAGCCAATGAAGGGGCGCCCGAATCGTAGATTCATGGAGTGGGTGTCCACGCCCGTCAAGAACCGGCTGAACATCTTGGTATCCAGCGGAAAAGCTTTACGCAACCCTAGTTCGGTTCCGTCCGGCAGAGTGCGGCTCCAAGTATGTCCGGCATTCATCCCTTCCAGGAATGCTTCCACGGACATCGGAGCCGGCTGCATAGTCGCGCTGGTCGCACGCACAGAGGTACCAGCTTTGGCGCCAGCTTCATTGTGGGCGAGGGTAAGCGACGCGGGAAGATTCACATCGGCACTCGCCGAAACGATGGCCTTCGCTGTTTCCGAGTTGCCGCTTGTGCCGCGCGGCATATAGCAGCCATCAGCGTGCCGATCCAAGCCGATCAGCGTTTGAGTCTGAGGGTCGATAAAATAGGCGCTATCGTGCGCAGTCGTTATAACCGGAACCTTTTCGTAAGTGATGCCCTTGTATTTGACTTGGGAAGGTATTGCACCGGACTGTGGATCGGCTACTGCGCGGGCAAGGGACGCGCCGATATCATGGAGATGGCGCAGCTTCGAAGCCCGAAGAATGTTCTGGCTGTGCGTTACAGCGCGAGTATCGTTTTCACTTGATGTCGACTGCGCTTCATGATTGTTGAGGTTATTGGTGTAAGCGCCCGAAGACGAATCGTTAATCTTCATATTTCCCGAATCTTGGTTTCGTTAATTGAATAGATGCGAGGCGCATTCTCTTCGTTTGAATAGCAGCAGGCGCCATAAGGTTCCTGCTTCATGTCTTGAGCAGAAGCAATTTGAGCTATTTCCAGATAGGAAGCGAATAAAATACAAAGGGTTACCCTCGATCGCACACTGCAAGTAAGGCCCGGCTTGAATGGCACTTGCTTAAGATTTTTTGGTTGCCCATGTTTTCGTACTTTCTCCCTTGCCACAATGCGTGTTTGTGTCAGTAAAGGGTAGGATTTGGGTTTTCGCTTGAGGGCGCGCGGTTCGATTTGCCCTGATCGTTTACCCACGGTCTGTTTGGCCACCAGCGGCAATAGCTCTTCGGCACGTTCCGTGTCATCGGGCGCATCGAGGTTGCATGCCGTTCACCTGCCGAGAATACGTATTGTCAAACCGAGGATTGTTCCGCACATGATTACCTGCCACATCCGCTACACCGTTGACCCCTACAAGCTCAAGGAATTCGAGCACTATGCGAAGCTGTGGATACCGTTGATCCAGCGATTGGGAGGAATCCATCACGGCTACTTCCTGCCTGCCGAAGGCGCCAATGACGTGGCGCTCTGCCTCTTCAGTTTTCCCAGCCTGGCGGCGTATGAAACTTATCGCATCCAGTCCCGTTCGGACCCCGGATGCCAGGCCGCGTTCAAGTATGCGCAGGAAACCCGCTGCTTCAGCAGTACCGAGCGCACGTTCTTCCGCCCGGTCTTCGAATGACGACCATGCGATCGTGCGCTGTCATCCCACCACCCTCAATAGAAGGAAGCGACTCATGCTTAACTACGGAAGTTGCCTGTGCAAGCGGGTACGGTATGAAATCGACGGCCCGCTGAAGGATGTGCTGAACTGCCATTGCTCGATGTGCCGGAAACTCCACGCAGCGGCATTCCGCACACGGGCAAGCGTACGGACGAAACACTGGAAGACCGTCGCCGGTGCGGAATTCATCAAGTTCTACGAATCGTCTCCCGGCGAGCACAAGGCATTCTGTTCGGAATGCGGATCGAGCCTGTTCACGAAATTCGACCGCCATCCCGACTGGCTCGGATTCCCGCTCGGCACGCTGGACAGCGATCCGGGCGTGAAGCCGACCAGGCATGTGTTCGTCAAATCGAAAGCGCCATGGTTCGATATCACCGACGATCTTCCCCAGCATGACGAGTTTTGGGAGCGTTAGCCGCCGGGTCATGCAGCACGATGACGAGCCACTGATGGGAATCCATTTGCCGCATAAGGCCGTTCCATTGGAAGCAGTGATTGCCTGCATGCTCATCGCGGCAATTCTCTGGATGAATGTAAAAGCCACATTGCTGATCATGCGCGACGGCGTGTCGGAACGGTCACAGCGCCTGATGCAGCTTGCGTTGGTGTGGGCATTGCCGATGATAGGGGCAACGCTGGTCTTCGCCGTGCATCGTCCGCCGGAGAAACATCCGGGCAGATACCGGGAGCCGCCTGATCCGGGGGACGACTTCGGTTTTCCGCGCTTCAGCGGCAGGCGGTCAGGAAGCGACGGTGATGATGATTAGATAGAGCGGTTTGCGCCATGGCGCACGGTGCCGCGGGCCGCTTTGGGACGCATGGCGGTGTTGCTCGTCGCTTGTGTGGCTCGCCACACGGCACTCCTCCCGCCTTGCCCTGCACCCCAAATCAGCCCGCGTCTTCCGCACAACATTGCGCAAACCGCTCTAAGGTCCCGTTAAAACGCCGCGCCGGTTTGTCCACCTGCAGGAGTGTTCAGTGCTTGCATTAAAGCTGTTTATTGTTCCGGCATTTCTTCTGCTCCTCACGCTGGCGGGAAAGCGCTGGGGGCCGTCGGTCGCCGGATGGCTTGCCGGCCTGCCCGTGGTGACGGGGCCCATCCTGTTCTTTCTCGCATTCGAGCAGGGGCCGGTGTTTGCGTCGCGCGCCGCATCGGCATCGTTGTCCGCGGTCCTTGCATCCGTCTCATTCAGCCTGGCTTACTCGCACGCGGCGAAGCGGCTGCCGTGGCCGCCGTCCTTGCTGTGCGGCCTGGCCGGGTGGACAACCGCCGCCCTGTTGCTGTCACGGCTGCCGGCTTCGCCGTATGCGGCCCTGGGTGTTTCATTGACCACGCTGCTCCTGGCGCCACGGCTGTTTCCGGCGGCCCGCGTACAGATTGCTTCCCGGCCGATCACGACACTGGAGCTGGGCTGCCGCATGCTGGCGGGAGCGATCCTGACGGTGGCCGTGACGGTTGCCGCCGGTGCTGTCGGCCAGGCATGGAGCGGTCTCCTGGCGGTGTTCCCGATCCTCGGCATCGTGCTTGCCGCCTTCTCCCATCAATCGCAAGGCGGCGCATTCGCCGCGGCGCTGTTGCGGGGCATGGTCGCAGGTCTGTATTCGTTCGTCGCGTTCTGCTTCCTGTTGGCCATGGCGCTTCCCCACATGGGCATCACGGGTGCATTCCTTGTTGCCGTTGCCGCCACGATCGCGGTGCAGTTGGTGTCGAAGCGGCTGCTATCCCGGCGGAGCGGCGAACGCCCTTCGCCGGTACGCGAAAAATCCCCGACAACGCGTTCGCAATGAACCACTGTTTCATTTAGCGATACAAGAAGTCTATAGGCGAGTATCCCGCCATTGATATTTACCATGAGGAATTACTCTCATTTTGTGAGACTTTGTACCGTAATAATTGTTGCCACTGTCAATCTTGACGGGTAAGCAAAAACGAACGGTACGAGGAGCCTTATGGACCCAAGAGCAATTTCTCGCGATGAACACGCAGCCTCCGCGTCTACACGCAAGGGTGCGAAATACGGAATCTCAACCTTGGGTTTGCATGAAGTCCGCCGTCGCGGCCATGTGCTTTTCGGCTGGCCGTATTTCCTCTCCTGAACGATCAATCCTGAACCATACAATCGGTACGACCCTCGGGCAGCTACCTATCCATCCCATACGCCGGATTGACGTCGCCTGGCCACCGGTCCTTGATCAGCAGGCGAATCAACCCGCTCTACCTGGCAATACCTTTTTCCTCGTCATTCCTTCAACAGGCCCGGAATACCAACATGAAATTCTCCAATCTGAAAATCGGCACCCGTCTCGGCATCACCTTTGGGTTCATCGCATTGCTGACGGTGATGCTTGGCGGGTTTTCGTACAGCGAATTCAGCACGATCGAAAATTCATGGAATGGGTACAGGACCCTGGCGAAGCCGAAGCTGGATATTACCAACCAAGCCGGCGAGTCGCTGGGCCAGGGCATCCAGCACTTCAAGAACTTCATCATGCGCGGCAAGGATTACGAACAACGGTTTCATGCCGAGATGACGAACATCGATGCGGCGATGACCGCCTACGAAAAGCTGGGCAGCCTGGCAGCCGTTGAAAAGGCGGAGATCGAGAAGGTGCGGTCCGGCATTGCCGCCTATCGCGAGGCGATCGGAAAGGCCGCGGAAATGAAAGCAACGGGCGCCGGCATTGCCGAGATCGATTCGGCCATCAAGGGCGCTGACCAGGCGATCAAAAGTGCATTGGGCAAACTCGAAGCGATTGCCGAGGAGCAGATCAAGGAAACGAGCGTGATCGTCAACCGGGAAATCGCCAACGGCGAACGCATGGCGGCAATCGCCAGTACGCTCACGGTCCTGCTGACGGTGGTGTTCGCCTGGATCACGACGCGATCGATCACGGCTCCGATTGCCCGCGCGGTCAATGCCACCCGCGTGGTCGCATCCGGCGACCTGACGCAGAACATCGAAGCGGATTCAGCGGATGAAACCGGCGACCTGCTGCGCGCCCTGGGGCAGATGAACGCCAGTCTCGCCAGGATCGTCGGCGATGTCCGGGCCGGGACGGATGCGATCAAAACCAGTTCCGGCGAGATCGCCGCCGGCAACCAGGACTTGTCCTCGCGTACCGAGCAGCAGGCGTCCTCGCTGGAGGAAACCGCGTCGTCGATGGAGGAATTAACGTCGACCGTCAAGCAGAACGCCGACAATGCCCGGCAGGCAAACCAGCTTGCGGTGTCGGCCTCGGAAGTGGCGGTCAGGGGCGGCGCCGTGGTGTCGGATGTCGTCAGCACGATGAGCGCGATCAATGAATCGGCGAGGAAGATCGTCGACATCATCGGCGTCATCGACGGCATCGCCTTCCAGACCAACATT
>NZ_DAIUCO010000293.1:0-6093 GCF_036846085.1 Noviherbaspirillum sp.
AAGACATACTGCGCGAACTGAATGCCAATCTCGAAAAACTCCAGGGGCAGGCGGCCGTCGCGCAGAAATTCCGCGAGCTGCAAGCCGACCAGGAGGAAAAGCAGCGGCTGCTCTGGCTGCTGCGCAAAAACGAAGCGAAGGCCGAACAGGAAAAATACTTCCGCGACATCGAAAAGGCGCAGCTCGAACTGGAAGAGAACACCGCCAAGCTCCGCCATGTGGAAACCGAACTGGAGCACATGCGCCAGGCACACTACGCCGCCGGCGACCGCATGCATACCGCGCAGGGTCATCTTTATCAGACCAATTCCGAAATCGGCAGCCTGGAAGCACAGATCAAGTTCGTCATCGAATCACGAAGCCGGTTGCAATCGCAACTCAACTCGCTGACCGCCCAGCGTGACCAATGGCAGCGGCAGGGGCAGCACCAGCAGGAAGAACTGGCAGAAGCGGAGATGCACCTGGAGGAGCGGGCGGCGCGCGTCGAGCAGGCGCAGCACGCGGCCCAGCAGCAGCACGATGCATTGCCCGCGATGGAGCAGGCATGGCGCGAAGCACAGCTCAAAACGACGGAATCGCGCGGCAAGATCATGCAGATCCAGCAGCAGATCGAATTGGAGTCCACGCACCAGCGCAACGCGTCGAATATTCTCTCGGGCCTGACCGTGCGGCGCGAACGGCTGACGCAGGAGAAAAGCGGGCTCAACCTGCCGGACACCGCCCATCTGTCGAACCTGAAGATCCAGCTTGAAGAAAAGCAGGCTCTGCTGGAGGAAGCATCGGAGCAACTGGAGGCTGCGCAGGAACAGCAGCCGAAGCTGGATGCGGAACGGCGCGCCGCGCAAGAACAGCTCAATGCGGAAACCGCCAGCAATGCGCAACTGGAAGCGCGCCTCGCGGCGTTGAAGCAGCTGCAGGAAAGCGTGCAGACGCAGGGTAAAGTCCAGCCCTGGCTGAACAAGCATGAACTGGGCGAGCTGCCGCGGCTGTGGCAGAAGCTGCATGTCGACCAGGGCTGGGAAACCGCGCTTGAATCGGTATTGCGCGAACGCACTTCGGCACTGGAGGTGTCGAACCTCGACTGGGCCAAGGCCTTTTTCGGCGATGCGCCTCCCGCCAAGCTGGCCCTTTTTTCTCCTGCGGCCGCGACGCCTGGCGCGAGCGTGGACGCGCCTGCCGGTCTCAAGCCCTTCATGCAATTGCTGCAGCTGAACGATCCCGGACTGCGTGCCCTGATGCAGGATTGGCTGCACAACGTGTTTGTCGCCGAGGACAGCAATGCGGCCTTTGTCGACCGCGCTAAATTGCCCGCCGGTGGCTGCTTCGTCACCAGACAAGGACACGTGATCGGCAAATCCAGTGTGCGTTTTTATGCATCCGATTCCGAACAGGACGGCATGCTGGCCCGCCAGCAGGAAATCGATAACATCACCAAGCAGCTGCGCGCGCAGCAAATGCTGGCCGACGAGGCGAAAACCCGCGCCGTCCGGGCGGAAGCGGCGCTGTCGCAGGCAACCCAGCGGCTGCAGGAGCTGCGCCAGCGCGTCGGCACCCTGACCCAGGCGGTGCATGGTTTGCAGATCGATGTGATGAAGCTGTCGGAAGTGCAGGAGCGCTTCAACCAGCGCAGCACGCAAATCGCAGCCGACCTCGCGGAGATCGCCGCCCAGGAAGCGGAGCAGCAGCAGATCAAGGTGGAGTCGGAAGCGAAATTCGAGCAACTCGATGCCGAGCTCGCCGAGCTGCAGGAAACGCATGAAGACGGACAGACCGATTATCTCGACAAGGAACAAAAGCTCAACGACGCCCGCGCGCGGCTGCGTGAGCTGGAACGGGCGGCGCAGGAGGCGGAATTCGCGGAAAAATCCCATCGCAGCAAGATCGATGAACTCAAGCGCAATATCGCGACCGCGCTTGAGCAGGCCGCGCAATTGTTCGCCAACATGCAGCAGGGGCACCTCGAGCTGGAGAGCCTGGATGACCAGACCGCCCAGGCAGGTCTCCAATCACTGCTTGACAGGCGCAGCGACCAGGAACGCGCGCTGGCGGATGCACGGCATGAGCTTGACCAGCTGACGCAGAAGCTGCGCCATCATGAAGAGGCGCGCATGCAGGGCGAGCGAAGCCTGCAGCCATTGCGGGACCGCATCATGGAGCTGCAGCTGAAGGAACAGGCTGCCCGCCTGAACCAGGAGCAATATGCCCAGCAACTGGTGGAAGCGCAGGCGGATGAGGCTGCGCTGACCGAAAAACTCGATCCGGATACCCGGCCGTCCTATCTGCAGGGCGAAGTGACGCGCCTCACCAATGCGATCGCGGCCCTCGGTGCCGTCAATCTGGCCGCGCTGGACGAACTGGCGCAGGCATCCGAGCGCAAGAATTTCCTCGACGCGCAAAATGCCGACCTGACCGAAGCGATCAATACCCTGCAGGACGCCATCAACAAGATCGACAAGGAAACCCGCGAACTGCTGCAGGACACTTTCGACAAGGTCAATCAGCAATTCGGCGAGCTGTTCCCGATCCTGTTCGGTGGCGGCAATGCCAAGCTGGTGATGACCGGTGAGGAGATCCTCGATTCAGGCGTGCAGGTCATGGCACAACCACCAGGGAAGAAGAATGCGACGATCCATCTGCTGTCGGGCGGCGAGAAGGCGCTGACCGCGACGGCACTGGTGTTCTCGATGTTCCAGTTGAACCCTGCACCTTTCTGCCTGCTGGATGAGGTGGATGCGCCGCTGGACGACGCTAATACCGAGCGTTTCTGCAATATGGTCAAGCGGATGTCGTCGCAGACCCAGTTCCTGTTCATCTCGCATAACAAGATCGCGATGGAAATGGCTCAGCAATTGATCGGCGTCACGATGCAGGAGCAGGGCGTGTCGAGAATCGTTGCGGTGGATATGGAGTCTGCTGCGAATTTTGCGTCGGAAGCGCAGGCAGCCTGAAGCGATGCGGTGGATTCGCCTGACGCGCCGGGGAAGAAGGCAGGCGTCAGGCGGAGAAGAATTGCATGAACAACTCAGATCAGATGCGTGCGGAACGGGCCATTGCGGCACGCTTTTGATAGTAGGCAACATTCATCTGCGCTTCGCGTGCACGCTGGAGTTCCACATCGGCGCAGATCAGGAAGTGGCGCTCCGCACGATGCAGCCACCAGCGCTGAACGGAACGAATAAGCGGGTTGATGGACATCATCGCCAGTTCCTGCAATTTGAAGTCTCCCGAGCCTTGTGTCGAAACGGCACCTGCTCTGCGGATCGAATCGGTTTTGGGCATCATTGTGGCGTTAGGAGTAGCCAGTTGTTCTTTAAATTTTCGTTGCATGCGAATCTCCAAATCAAAAAGAAATGTTGCGCACCAGAAAAATCATCACATCTAAAACCGAATTTTCTTCCCGTGTGTATCTGTGGAAACTTTTTCAGGCAGGCACTGCATTGCCGATGAGTTGGAATTCTATTGAGCATTATTTGAAGTGCATTGATGAAACTCAACCGGCGGATTTCCAACTTTCCGTTAGAGAATTTTTCGCAATTTGCTTGCGAAAAATCATCTTTTTGGCGATGGAATCGGCTGTTTTGGCCATCTTGGCGCGGCTTGACAAGTTTACGGGTGGACACTACCCTGACTGCCTTCATGCGCCAGCAGCGCGTATCCCGAAACGCCTATATTGATTGCTTATAACTTCGCTTTTCATAGAGCGGAAAAATGTTTGACTTACCGGACTTCGGCCATGAATCGATCTGAATTTTTCCTAGTTTCGAGCGCCCCGTGCGACCCGGATCATGGCGTTGCGCCAGCTTGCCTGCGCTCCAAGGAGTCGGCGCAATGACAGATCTTCAGACCAGCCTGATGGCAATCGGCGGGACCATCGTCGTCGGTGTGATCGGCTATAACAAATGGCAGGAATACAAGGCCAGAAAAACGGTGGAACGAGCTTTCTCGTCCGACCAGGACGATGTGCTCATGAAATCGCCGACGCCTGCCGGTGAAGCAATCGAGCGCCACGAACCGACTCTCGCGGACGATGACGGATTGAAGCCGTCGGCCGCGGTCCCGGTTTCAACGCAGGCCTTTGCCGACGAACCGCTCGCATCCGGTTCGGCGGCGGTCGCTGCTCCCCCCGTTGCCGCCCCTGTTGTCCAGAAGGATCTGCCGGTCGACGACCTGATCGATTGTGTCATCCCGATCACGCCCGAAGGCCCGTTGCGCGGCGAAAAAATTCTTCCCACCCTGCAAACATTGCGGCACGTCGGCGGCAAGCCGGTGCATTTCATCGGCCAGCGTGACGACGGCATGTGGGAGCCGATTGCCCACGGCGGCATTTACTATGCATTAAGCGCGGGGGTTCAGCTAGCCAACCGTGGCGGTCCACTCAATGAAATCGAGTTTTCCGAACTGGTGACACGCCTGCGCCGGATTGCCGACGACCTCGATGCCGAACCTGATATGCCTGACATGATTCACGTGATGCCCGGCGCCCGCGGACTGCATCAATTCGTCACTGAATACGATGCGCAGCTCAGCGTCAATGTCCAGTCGAACGGTGCTCCGTGGGTCATCAACACACTCCTGGCGGCGCTTGAACGGCAGGGCTTCGACCTGCGGCCGGACGGCCGCCTGGTCATGCCCGACGGCGACGGCGGTGTCCTGTTCTCGCTTTCCACCAACGTTACCCTCGCTGCCGAAAGTACGTCACGCCTGACGCTGTTGCTGGATGTGCCGCGGGTTGCGCAAGCACGCGACGGTTTCGGCGCGATGATCTCCTGTGCCCGCATGCTGGCATCCCGTCTCGACGGTACGGTAGTCGATGACGGCAACCAGCCGCTGTCGAATGCCGCGCTGGAAGAGATCGCCGGACAGGTGCGCGATTTCTACGGTCATATGGAAGCGGCCGACATTCCCGCCGGGTCGGTCCGCGCACAGCGGTTGTTCAGCTGATGCGGCAGGAGACGTCGGCGGCGCAGCCGAACAGCGGGCCGGATGCATCCAACTGGCAGGTCCGCGCCGCCTGGCTGAAGAGCGAACTCAACCGCCACAGCCACGCATACTACGTACTCGATAATCCGACCATTCCCGATGCGGAATACGACAAGCTGTTCCGAGAGCTTGTCGAGCTGGAAGTCGAACATCCCGACCTGCTGACCTCCGATTCCCCGACGCAACGGGTGGGCGGCAAGCCGTTGCCGCAATTCGATCAGGTGCGGCATGCGCTGCCGATGCTGTCGCTCAACAATGCCTTCGATGAAGATGACATTGCCGCCTTCGATCGCCGCGTGCAGGAAGGTTTGCAGACTGATGCGACGGTGGAATATTCGACCGAACTGAAGTTCGACGGGCTGGCGATCAGCCTGCGGTACGAGGATGGCCTGCTCGTACAGGCGGCCACGCGGGGTGACGGCGCCACCGGCGAAAACGTTACCGCGAATGTGCGCACCGTGAAGGCGATTCCCTTGCGTCTGCATACCGGGACGCCGCCGAAGGTTCTCGAAGTGCGGGGTGAAATCCTGATGTACAAGAGCGACTTCGCCAAGCTCAATGCGCGGCAGCGCGATGCAGGGCAAAAGGAATTCGCCAATCCCCGAAACGCGGCGGCCGGCAGTCTCCGCCAGCTTGATCCCCGCATCACGGCGCAGCGCACGCTGCGTTTCTTTGCCTATGGCATCGGCGTGCTGGAAGGTGCGGACATGCCGCCGTCGCATGAGGCGGTGCTGGGCTGGTATGCCTCGCTCGGCTTGCCGGTATGCAGGGAACGCGCTGTCGTGCACGGTGCGCGCGGCATGCTGAAGTTTTTCCACGGCATCGCGGAAAAGCGCAAGAGTCTCCAGTATGAAATCGACGGCGTCGTCTACAAGGTCAACCGTCTCGAGCAGCAGCAGAAACTCGGATTTGTGTCCCGTGCGCCGCGCTTTGCCATCGCGCATAAATTTCCTGCGGAAGAGGCGATGACGGTGGTCCAGGATATCGGCATCCAGGTCGGCCGCACCGGCGCGATCACCCCGGTCGCCCGGCTGGCGCCGGTATCCGTCGGCGGCGTGACCGTCACCAACGCCACGCTGCACAACGAGGACGAAGTCAGGCGCAAGGATATTC
>NZ_DAIUCO010000294.1:0-6090 GCF_036846085.1 Noviherbaspirillum sp.
GCTGGGGAAAAAGCTGGTGCAGCCTATCGACGACAGATTGCCGCTCCGGCGGCCCTTGTAGGTCGAGCCGAAGCTTTGCGCGCCATCCTCGATGACAACCAACCCATGCCGCGCGGCGACCGCGTTGATCGCGTCCATGTCCGACGGCTGGCCGAACAGCGACACCGGCATGATGGCGCGGGTACGGGCGGTAATTTTCTGCTCGATCAGGGTGGCGTCGATGTTGCAGGTATCGGCTTCGATATCGGCAAAGACCGGCACACCGCCGAGCAATGCGATCACTTCCGCCGTGGCGATGAAGGAAAACGGCGTGGTGATGACTTCGTCGCCGGGGCGCAGGCCGATCGCCATCAATGCGATCAGCATGGCTTCCGTGCCGGACGCCACCGTAAGGCAATGGCGGGCGCCGGTATAGTCGGCCAGCCGCTCTTCCAGCTCCTGCACTTCCGGCCCCATGATGTAGTGCCCATGTTCCAGCACGGCGCGGATGCGTGCATTGATGCTCGGCCGCAGGGTGTGATACTGCGCTTTCAGGTCGATGAATTCCATTTCAGTAAACCTTTTCTTTCTCGTCGTCGGTTTCCAGGCTGAGTTCGCACACGCCCGCGGTTAAGAGATAGCGCTCCCGTGTGACCGGGCAGCGCGCCTGTCCGTCGCCGCGCAGCGGCAGCGACAGGCGCTCGCCGTGACGGCTCATCCACCCGATCTGCCGCGCAGGCACGCCGGCCATCAGGGCGAACGCCGGCACGTCGCGCAGCACGACCGCGCCGGCCGCGACGAAGGCATGTTCGCCGACCGTCGTGCCGCAGACGATAGTGGCATTGGCGCCGATCGTTGCACCGCGCCGCACCAGCGTGCGGCGGTATTCGTCCTTGCGGATCACGGCGGAGCGCGGGTTGTAGACGTTGGTGAACACCATACTCGGGCCGCAGAACACGTCGTCCTCGATGGTCACCGCATCGTAGACCGACACATTGTTTTGTATCTTCACGTTGTCGCCGATCCGCACGTCATTGGCGACATACACGTTCTGGCCGAGGGAACAGTCACGCCCGATCTCGGCGCCGGCGCTGACATGCGTGAAATGCCACACGCGGCAGCCTTCGCCCAGCGTCGCGCCCTTGTCCACGATGGCGCTCGGATGAATGATCGATTGCATGTCAATGCTCCAGCGGCAGCGCGATGCGCTTGCCCTCGCAGGCGGAGCGGTAGGCGGCGACGAGGATCTCGAGCGTCTTCAAACCTTGCCTGCCATCCGTCTCCGGGTTGGCTTCGCCGCGCATCACCTTGATGACGTTTTCGTAGTACTGCGCATGTCCGAAGCCATACACCGAGTCGGTCGCATAGCTCGACTCCCGCACGCGCCGGTCATCGTCGTTCGGCTCCGCGAATTCCCAGTGCTGCACTTCGTTCAGGGCCACGCCGCCGATGCGCACCGTGCCCTTGTCGCCGAGAATCGTGATGCTGCCCTCGAAGTTCTTCGGATAGGCCAGCATCGTCACATTGATGGACCCGAGTGCGCCGTTGCGCCATTGCAGGTTGATCACGCCGGTGTCCTCGACCTCGATGTCGCGCTCCAGCGTCGCGGCATACGCATGCAGGCTCTGCACCGGGCCGATCAGCCATTGCGCCAGGTCGATGTAGTGGCTTGCCTGGTTCATGAAGGCGCCGCCGTCATACTCCCAGGTACCGCGCCAGCCGGCGCTGTCGTAATACGCCTGCGGCCGGGTCCAGAACACGTTCATGTTCATCATGTGGATGCGGCCGAAGCGTTTGCCGTCAATGGCCTTCTTCAGCAGCTGCATGGTCGCGTTCAGGCGGTTCTGCTTGACGACGAACAGCCGCACGCGGGCTTCGTCGCAGGCCGCGACCATGCGCTTGCCGTCCTCCCACCGGGTCGCCATCGGCTTCTCGGTGATGACATGGCGGCCGGCATGCGCCACTTCGATGGTCTGGCTGGAATGCAGCCCCGACGGCGTGGTCAGGATGATCGCGTCTGCCTGGCAGTCGTCGAGCATGCCTGCAAGGTTGCGGTAAGGGCGGGCGCCGGTGCGATAGGCGGCTTCTTCCAGCGCGCGCGGATCGGGGTCGCAGACGCCGGCGAGTTCGCAGGTGTCGCCGTGGCGTTCGAGCGCGGCGAAGTGATTCCCGGCAATCCGGCCGCAGCCGGCCAGCGCAAAGCGCACCTTGCGCTGGCTGGGCATGGTTGGATAGATGGTCATGGTGGCTCTCCGGCAATCAGGACTTGACGACATTCGGCCGCGCTTCGCTATACACGCCGCGCGTATCGACGATCAGCTGCGCATGTTTCTGGATCAGGTCATAGTCGAACGCGCTGTGGTTGGTGGCGAGCAGTACGAGGTCATAGGACGCAATCCGTTCACGGGTCAGGTCGACGCTCTCCAGGTCGAAGCGGTGCTCGCGCATCGTCGGAAATACCGGCACATGCGGGTCCGAGTATGCGATGCGCGCGCCCTTCTCCCGCAGCAGCTCCATCAGCTTCACCGACGGCGATTCGCGCATGTCGTCGACATCCTTCTTGTACGCGATGCCGAGCACGAGGATGCTGCTGCCCCGGACGGAGCGGCCGCGGTCGTTCAATGCCTCGCCGACCTTGTTGACAACCCACCGGGGCATGTCGCTGTTGATCTCGCCGGCAAGCTCGATGAAGCGGGTATTCAACCCGTACTGCCGCGCCTTCCAGGTCAGGTAGAACGGGTCGATCGGTATGCAATGTCCGCCCAGGCCCGGCCCCGGATAATAGGCGGCATAGCCGAACGGCTTGGTGGCGGCGGCATTGATGACTTCATGGATATCGATGCCCATGCGGTCGGCGATAATTTTCATTTCATTCACCAGACCGATGTTGACCGCGCGGTAGATATTCTCCAGCAGCTTGGTCAGCTCGGCCGCCCGGGTCGAGCTCACCGGCACCACCCGGTCCACCGCGACGCTGTAGAGTGCGACGCCGGCACGCTGGCAGGGGACGGTGATCCCGCCGCACACTTTCGGAATCGAGCGGGTGTTGAAATGCGGATTGCCGGGGTCCTCGCGTTCCGGCGAGAACACCAGGAACACTTCCTCGCCGACCTTCAGGTCGTGCGCCACCAGGCGCGGCAGCAGTTCCTCCTCGGTGGTGCCGGGATAGGTGGTGCTTTCAAGCGACAGCACCTGGCCGGGACGCATATGCGGCACCAGCGCATCGGCGGTATCGAGGATATAGCTCAGGTCGGGCTCCCGATAGGCATTGAGCGGGGTCGGCACGCAAATGATCAATGCATCTGGCTCGGCGGCACGCGTGAAATCGGTCGTGGCTTCGAATCCCTTGTCGCAGGCGTCCCGGATCGAACGCGAAGTGATGTGCTCGATGTAGCTGTCGCCGCGATTCAGCTTGGCTACCTTGCCGGCATCGATATCGAAACCGATCACCTTGTAGCCGGCATCGGTATAGCGCAACAACAGCGGCAGGCCGACATAACCGAGGCCCACGATACCGATGACGGCAGTGCCCTTCTCCAGCCTTGACAGCAGCCTGTCCAGGTGTTCCGGCTTGAAATCATTCAAGGCTGGCGTACTGGCCAGTGAATCTTTGGACAGGTCCAGCGACAGGCCCGACGGCAATTCGGCTTCGACGATTTCGTGTGCATAATCCATGTTCGATCCTCGGGGTGAAAATGATGAGCGCCTTGATTTGCGGCGCGTGGTTGCCTACTGTCGTACATACCGCTACAGCGAACGGTCGACCAGCGTCAGTCCGCCACGCTTGAACGGCATCGCGTAATGGCGGTCTTCGACTGGTTCCGGTGCCGCTTCGTCGGCCGGCCCGGGCAAATAGCCCGACACCAGCTTTTGAAGCAGGAACCGGATCATGGACTTGTCGTCCGTGCTGCAGGCAAGCAGCAGGTAGGCGACCTGCTGCGCCAGCACCCTCGGCTCGACAAGATATTCGGTGGTGGTCATGATGCGTGGATGGCGGCTCGGGATGGCGTCGTTCCCCGCGAACATTTCCTCGTACAGTTTTTCGCCGGGTCGCAGGCCGATGAACTCGATAGCGATGTCGCCGTCGGGCTGGCGCGCATTGCGTTCCCTGAGGCCACACATCGTCAGCATGGTGCGGGCAAGATCGACGATCTTCACCGGCTGTCCCATATCCATGACGAATACATCACCGCCGGTGGCCATGGCGCCGGCCTGCATCACCAGTTGCGCCGCTTCCGGGATTGACATGAAGTAGCGCACCACTTCGGGATGGGTGATGGTGATCGGCCCGCCGTGTTCGATCTGGCGCTTGAACAGCGGCACCACGGAGCCGGAGGATCCCAGCACATTGCCGAAGCGGACGGCGCAGAACCGCGTGCCGTTGCCGTCGTGCCGGCCGGCATCGACGGCGGCAGCCTGGAAGATCAGTTCCGCGATGCGCTTGCTGGCACCCATGATGCTGGTCGGCCTCACCGCCTTGTCGGTCGAGATCAGCACGCAGGTTTTCACCCGGTGCTCGCGCGCGGCATTGGCGACCACGCTGGCGCCGAGCACGTTGTTGCGCACGCCTTCGGACATGTTGTCCTCCACCAGCGGCACATGCTTGTAGGCGGCGGCGTGATAGATGGTGTCGATCCGGTGCCCGCTTACGACCCGCCGCACCAGCCGCTCGTCACATACCGAGCCGAGATGCGGAATCACGGTCAGGCCGGGAAAGCGGGTGCGCAATTGCTGCTCGATGTCGTACAGCGCATATTCGGCATGGTCAAGCAGATGCAGTTCCTTCGGCTTCAGCGTCATGATCTGGCGGCACAGTTCGCTACCGATGGAGCCGCCGGCGCCGGTCACCAGCACATTCTGTCCGCGCACGCATTTGGCGAACAGGTCGGGATGCGGCAGGATCGGTTCGCGGCCGAGCAGGTCATCGATCTTGATATCGCGGATCGATCGGGTAGAGATTTCCTCTTCCGCAAACCCGACGAGGTTGCTCAATATTTTCACCGGCACCGCCGCCTTGTGCGCGCGGCTCAGGATCTGCCTGCGCTGCTCCGCGGTCGCGGATGGAATCGCGATCACGATCAGATCGACATGGCGTGCCCTGACTGCCTCGGCGAGATGATCCGCGTGCAGCACCTTCAGCCCCGCGACATTGCGCTGATGTAGTCCGTGCCGGTCGTCAAAGAAGCAGCAGGCACGATACTGGTCGCTCATGCGCATCGCCGCGGCAAGCTTGCTGCCCGCCTCGCCCGCGCCATAGATGGCCACCACGCACTGCGCCGCCCTGCCGTTCTCGAACCGGCTGCCGCGCAGCAGCCGGCGCGCGGCCAATCGCGAGCCGGCGACGTACGACAAGGCGATGAACCAGTAGATCGTCAAGGCGCTGCGCGGCAATTGCCGGTAGTCGGTGAAGACGGACAGCAGGTAAATCACCGCGATGGCGAGTGCGAGGCCGAGCCCGGCGGTTGCCAGCAGGCGCTGGTCGATGAAGCGGATGATCGCGCTGTAGAGGCCGGATGCGGCGAATACCGGGATGGTGATGCAGGCCATCAGCACATAAGGTGCCGCGCCATACTCCAGTGCGGCATCGACACCGCCCAGCCGCAACGTCATCGCGAACAGGAAGCAGAACGGCAGGCACAGGCTATCGACGGTGATCATCAATCCGATTTTGCGGAAGCGGTCCAGTGCGGCGAGGCGGGCGCCGATGCGGACGGCGAATGTGGAGACTGCGGTGGAGACGGACGTATGGGCAAACATGTCTGCAATCGTGGGTATGCTGATATGGGCTTTGAATGCATGGGTGAGATGCATCGGTGTGGTTCTACTGTATCTAACCGGGGGCGCGAAGATAAGTAATGAAATTCGATGGGTGGGGAGGGAATGCGGTGGGTTGGATTTATTTTTTCGATGGCAGGGAGTGTGGTGTTGTTTCTGCGTAGGTGGGAATCCAGAGCTACGGAGTCTCTCCGGTAATGCAACGCTTTCTTTTCTTCAAAGAACCTAGCCGGGACTGGCCCCGGCGGGCCACTTCCTTTCTTTGCTTCGCCAAAGAAAGGAAGCAAAGAAAGGCGACCCCGTTATCGCCGCCCGCTGCGCGGGTGCCCAAAAGTG
>NZ_DAIUCO010000295.1:0-5997 GCF_036846085.1 Noviherbaspirillum sp.
ACCTACGACTACGCATTGAAGGAAGATTTCGCACCGCTGATGCTGGCGACCCAGCACACCTCCGGCAAGCAGGTGAACCGCATGCTGCACATCGACACCAGCACAGGCGACCTGCTGAACAAGCTGGAAGCGGTGCGGCTGCTATGCCAGGAAACCGGCTGCGCGCAACGCTATCTCGCGCACGACGCCTTCAACGCGATCTACCAGGCCACCCACCGCATCGATGCCGACAAGGGCACCCGCTACGGGGAGCATTTCCTGACCTACCTGCACGACTTCCAGGACCGCGATCTCTCGGTCGGCATCGCGATGACCGATGCGAAGGGTGACCGCAGCCGCCGTCCGCACGAGCAGGCCAATCCCGATTCGTATGTGCACATCGTCGAGCGCAACGCAAAGGGCATCGTCCTCTCCGGCACCAAGGCCATCGTCACTGGCGCGCCCTACATGCATGAATTCCTCGTCATGCCCTGTCGCAACATGAGCGAAGCCGATGCCGACTTCGCCGTCTGCTGCGCGGTGCGGTGCGATGTGCCGGGCCTTACCATCATCGCCCGCCCAGCCGGACGGCCGGGCGAGAAATCGGCGCTGTTTTCCAACAAGTTCGGCCAGTCCACCGGCGTGCTGGTGTTCGACCGCGTGTTCGTGCCATGGGAACGGGTTTTCTATGCCGGCGAATGGGAACACTCGTCCTACATGACCTACAACTACGCGACGCATCACCGCCACAGCTGCATCGGGGCGCGCGCCGGCTTCGGCGACCTGCTCATCGGCGCCGGCGCACTGATGTGCGAAGCGAACGGCTTTGACCCCGGCAAGGAAACCCATCTGCGCGAGCAGATGGTGGACCTCATCAAGATCACCGAAGGCTTCTATGCCTGCGGCGTCGCGGCGTCGGTGTATGCGAAAGTCGACGAGGCGTCGAACACCTTCGTGCCGGACGCGGTGTTTTCCAACATCGGCAAGCTGCTGCTGGCAACGCAAATCTATGACATGCATCGCATCGCCCACTATGTCTCCGGCGGCCTGATCGTCACCCTCCCCGGCCCGGACGAAGACCACAACCCGGAAACGGCGGCCAACCTTGCCGACGTGCTGCGCGCCAATCCCAATGTGCCGTACGAGCAGCGGATACAGACCGCCCGCTTCATCGAAGACCTGACCGCGTCCTACCAGGGCGGGTGGTACTCGGTCATCAGCCTGCACGGCGGCGGCTCACCGGCGGCAATGAAACAGGAGATCTATCGCAACTACCCGATCGGGAACAAGGTGGAACTGGTGGAGCGGTTGATGGAGCGTGGGCTGGTCGATGATCCGCGCCGGCCGATCACGGCGAACAAGCAGCCGGGGAAATGCTGTGCGACAGGGTGCACGGTGCCGGGGCAGCCGGTGATGGTGGATTTGCCGGAGGCGGGAGTGAAGCGGTTGAAGAATGTGGCTTGAGGGATGCCTGACTGCTGAATGATCGGTTTGTGAGCTTTGTCTTCGTTGTTGCTGCTGCCGCAAGACAAGAGCGGCAAGCACCGCAACGGTAATAGCCGTAAGACGCCGGTTAATGTTTGCGCGTGACCTGCAGCAGGCCGGCAAGGCCGAATACGACAAGCATGACGCCACCGACGATCATCCAGACCGAATGGTCGGTAGGCGCCCCGGTGAGCACCCGGGACACATCGGAGGAAAAGGAATTCATTTCATTGGCGCCGAAAATCGTCACCATGATTCCCGCGGCCAGCAGTGCCAGCGAAAGCGCTTTAATCATATATGCCTTTTGATGATTGGAAAAAATGCCGCATGACCGGGCCGATCAAAGACGACGCCCGCTGATCACCCGCAGCAGCACCATCACCACGGCAATCACCAGCAGCACGTGGATAAAGCCGCCGATGGTGTAGGAAGTCACCAGGCCGAGCAGCCACATGACGAGTAGAACGACGGCGATTGTATAAAGCATGATATTTACCTCTTATAACGTTGGCATTCAAAAGGACCGGACTTCTTCCCACTGACCGATTATTGCCGCCAGCGACAAATGATTCCGTGCGCTGCCGTACACAAATGAATAAGGTGAATAAGGGGTCAGAGTAAATTAACTCCTTGTAGCAGACCTCATGCGGCCGCGGCTAAGCACAAAGCCAACATCGTCAACCATGGTTGACGACTACGTTCTTCGTCAACTATCATTGACGCATGATCAACCCCAAATCGCTTCCTTCCCCCGATGACCCTGCCGAAGCTTTGGCAGCCGTCGTGGCATTGCGCCTGATGGCGGACAAGCTGGAACACAAGGCAGTGGGGGCCGCGCTGGAACAGGGCTGGTCGTGGTCCGAGATCGCCGAAGCGCTGGGCGTATCCAAGCAGGCAGCGCATAAACGCCTTGCAGGCACGTTTTCGAAACCGCATTCTTAACCCGGGAGTTTTCATGTTCGCCAAGATCAAGCAGCGTTTTCAGGACATGCATACCATCAAGACCCTCTGCGCAAGTGCCGAAAAGCATGCGAACGCGGATGGCCAGAAAGAACCGGGCGCCGAACACTTCGTTCTCGCGGCATTGGAACTGCCGGACGGCACGGCGCGCAAGGCATTCGAGCGCATGCAGACGGACCCGGATGACTATCGCGCGGCAATCGCACGGCAATATGACGATGCGCTGCGGCATGTCGGCATCGAGATCCCGGAAGATCATGCTGACGGCGGGGCCGCAATCCCTGCAGGCGCCGGAATCTACAAGGCGCAGCCTTCCGCGCAGGCGTTGATGCAACAGCTGGCAAACCGGCAGAAAGCCGATGCGGGCGAACCGCTGCTTGGCGCGCATGTGCTGCTGGCTGTCACCGCCGCCCGGCATGGTGTCGCCCTGCGCGCCTTTCGTGCCATGGGCATTCAACCTGCGGCGCTTGCCGACGCGGCCGCTGCGGAGATCGACGTGTTCGCCATGAACTGAGCATGCATTGCATCGATCATGCAAGCCGCACATGCACGGTCATGAACACAGCGGAAACGAAACAATGAAACCGAAAGAGCTTGTCATGCAATGGGTCGATGCATTCAACAAGGCGGATGCCGACGGGCTCACATCCTTCTGCAGCGAGCATGCGGTGAATCACCAGATGGCCGAGTCGCCGGTCGAGGGCAAGGCTGCGATCCGCTCGGGTTGCGGGGATATGGCTTCTTTCACATACAAAACGACCTGATCGGTGATGATTCTGTCCGCACCCAAGTTGCCTGCCGGCGCAGCCCCGTCTGCTTGACCCGGCGCGGTGCCATGGTAATCTGCCGTTTCGCGGATCACGCCACATCAGCCATTTCACGGTAACAGGAAGCGCCATGGAAGAGACACCCCGCCGTCCTATCGTTCTTCGTCCCGGTGAAGGCCGGCCTTACCGGATGGGTGGCATGTCGGCGTTGTTCAAAGCCGATGATGCCGAAACCGCAAGCAAGTATTCCATCTCCGAGTGGTGGCTGGAACCGAATACCCAAGGCCCCGGCGCGCACTCGCACGAGGAGGATGATGTGTTTTATGTGCTTGAAGGCACGATGAGTTTTTTCATCGACGGCGCGTGGGTGGATTGCCCCAAGGGATCGTTTGTACTGGCACCGGGCGGCGCGACACATGATTTCCAGAACCGGACCGGCGCACGGGCCGGTGTACTGAACATTTCCACGCCCGGTGGCTTTGAGCAGAACATGGGCATGATCGTGCAGTGGTTTGCGAGGAATCCGCCCGGTCCGGCCGTCGGTCAATGATGTTTCATACTGCTTTACCGCACGCGTCGTGCGTATCACCACGCCATCGACCACACCATGCTCTGGATACCCGGAACCCTGATCCCCGGCCACGGCGTCGCCAGCGGCAGCGGCGATGACCGCCGTTACCCCGGTGGCACGATTTCGTTGCAGCAGCCTTTCTTCCTGCAGCACGGCATCGATTTCTCTCCCTACTTTCCCGGCACCCTGAATGTCGACCTCGCGCCGTGCAAGCCGGTGCCGCATGAACCACTGTTCGATGGTGTCATCCGGTGGTTTGAGGAGATCGAGGAGCGGTTCGTGATTTCGCCCGCACGGTTGCGGGTGAACGGATGCGAGCATGCCGGGCTATGGTATTACCCGCATCCGGAAACAAAACCCGCGCACCATCAACCGGATTCGGTCGTTGAATTGCTGATGCCGCGGATCGCGGGATTGGCGCCGGGCGTTGCGGTCGAGGTCCAGCTTGCAATAAGCAGATAGCACCTGGTCAGCCGACATTCACCAATCGATCATCCACCACTTTCGCCGCGCAGGCGCGAACGAGTTGCGACACCGCCCACTCGGCGAGATCCTCCGCCGGCTGATGCAGGTAACGCCGGTTCGCTTCCGCCGACAGGTGCATGTCCGCCATCAATCGCGGCACGTCGGCGAGCGGGATGGATTGCCGCTCCAGCAGCAGGAATTTGAGCAGGACCTTGACTGCGTTCTGCGCATTGCGCGCCGGGTCGGCGACGAAATAGTCGAGCCGTGAAAATGCCCTCTTCAGTGCCGCGTCAAAATCGGTGAACGGCGCGCCGTGGCCGGGGATCACGATATCCACGTTGAGCGAGGCGATCAGCTCCAGCGTGGCGCGGGTTTCGGCGAAGCCGGATGCGCCTTCCAGTTCCGGGAAGATGACGCCGAAGCCGTTTTCCCATAGCGCATCTGCGGAGATGAGGATGCGTTCGGCGGGACAGTAGAACACCAGCGAATGCGGGTCGTGGCCGGGTGCGCCGAGAACTTGCCATTCCATGTCGCCGAGCGTGATCGCGTCGCCCGGCGCGAGCGTATCGGTGTAGGTGAAGCGCTCGCATTGCTGGCCGGTGAGTTCGAAGGTGAGCACGTCCTGGTTCCAGGTGCGCACCGCATCGGCTTCGGAGGCGGGGATGGTGGTGCGGCAGCGGTATTCGCGCTGCAGCGCCGCGTTGCCGCCGCAGTGGTCGGAATGCATGTGGGTATTGATCAGGCGGTCGAGAGGCCTGCCCTGCAGCGCGTGCCGCACCAGCGCGACGGTTTGCGGCGCGTGCGTGGCGTAGCCGCTGTCGACCAGCGCGGTGTCGTCGCGGCCGATGAAGAGGATGTTGTTGGAAGAGAGCCAGCCGCGTTCGAACACGCGCATGGTGGCGGGTAGTGTCATGGTGTCTTTCGGGGTGGAACGGTGATGCGGCGTGTGCATGGGTGTGCGAACGCGTTGGTGATGGCGGCGATCCGCGTGTTCATGCGCCGCTCCTGTTGCGTTGCAGGCCCGGCTGCATGTTCTGCGCCTGTTGCAGCAACGGCGACTGGAAGAACGCATCGCCTGCCAGCCAGGCGCGCAGCATGTCGGTGGCATCCAGTCCCCAGAAGCAGCGGCCGTCAACCACGGCGGTCGGCACGCCGAACACGTTGGCGGCGATGGCGGCGTCACCGTTGGCGCGCAGTTGCTGCTTGACCTCCGGCGTATCAAGCATGTCGCCGGTGACCTCGAGTTCTTCCAGCAGCGCCGACCAGTGCTGCTCTTCGGTCGGCAGGTGGCCGTCGTGCCAGACGTAGCGGAACAGGCGTTGCACGACATGCTGCGACGGGCCCAGCGCGATGCACAGGCGCAGCAGCGGCAGCGGGTTGAACGGATGGTGGGCGGGCATGGTCATCGGGATGTTGTGGCGGTGTGCGAGCCACGCGCAGTGTTCATAGGTCCAGCGTTGCTTGGGGCCGATTTCCGCGGGGCCGACGTTGCCCCAGTGGTTGAGCAGGCCGGCGAAGAGGATGGGTTTGTAGTGGATGTCGATATCCGGGGCGAGCGTGGGGAGGAGTTCGCCTTGCAGGTAGGAGAAGGGGGAGATGAAGTCGAAGTACCAGTGGAGTGTTTTCATGGTTGGCCTGATTGTCATTTTGTTTTGAAAACTGAAAGCAATGTTTCCGCCTAACTTTATCCATTGCGACCACCTGCTCCCTCCCCCTGGAAGGAGGAGGGAACCGTTCAGCGTTGATTGATAGTTAGCAACGCGTCTGGTT
>NZ_DAIUCO010000296.1:0-5981 GCF_036846085.1 Noviherbaspirillum sp.
CGGGCCCGACGCGCCCTGGATCGACGGGCGCAGCAGCGCGGGCGGCCAGGCGGTCGCCCGCAAGAACAACGAGCAACTGGCGCAGGACAGCGATGTCTCGCGCCAGTTGCAGGCGCTGATACTCGGCGCCGTGCAGCGCGATCCGTTGTTTTTTTCCGCGGCGCTGCCACGCAAGATTTTCAACCCGCTGTTCAATCGCTACAGCGGGGACAGCAACCATTACGGCGCCCATATCGACGGCGCCGTGCTGCATTCCCGTCATCCGGCGCAATGGGTGCGCACCGACCTGTCCTGCACAGTGTTCCTGGCCGAGCCGGATGAGTACGACGGCGGCGAGCTGCTGATCCAGGATCTGCAGGACGAGCGGCGTATCAAGCTGGCCGCCGGCGATCTCGTACTGTATCCCGGTACCTCGCTGCATCAGGTCACGCCGGTGACGCGCGGCGCGCGGCTGGCGAGTTTCTTCTGGATAGAAAGCATGGTGCGCGGCGACGACCAGCGTCGGTTGCTGTTCGAGATGGACATGGCGCTGCTCAAGCTGCGCGAATCCCTCGGCGAGCAGGAGCCGTCGGTCGTCCAGCTCACCGGTACCTATCACAACCTCCTGCGCATGTGGGCCGATACATGAGCAACGTCCCCGCCGTCGAGCCGATGCCGCCGGGTGTCGTATCGCTGGAAGACCATGCGGCACATGCGCATGCCCGTCTGGACGACAACGCATGGTCGTATTTCAGCGGCGGCGCTGCGGACGAAATCACGATGCGGGCCAATCGCACCGCATGGGATGCGATCACCTTATCGACGCGCGTGCTGCGCAATCTCGTTGGCGGCCATACGCGGGTGAACTTCCTCGGCACGACGCTGGCGCATCCGATCCTGCTTGCGCCGGTCGCTTTTCAGCGCATGGCCCATCCGGATGGGGAAATCGCCACCGCCTTCGCCGCCGCGATGCAGGGCGCCGGCATGGTGCTGAGCACGCAGGCAACCACCCCCCTGGAGGATGTCGCCCGGATCGTCCTGAACGAGCCGGGGCGCGGTCCACTCTGGTTCCAGCTTTACCTGCAGCATGACCGTGGTTTCACGCGTGAACTGGTGCGGCGCGCGGAAGAGGCGGGCTACGAGGCGCTGGTCGTCACTGTGGACGCGCCGAGCAGCGGCGCGCGGGACAGGGAACGCCGCGCCGGCTTCCAGCTTCCGCCCGGCATCGCCGCCGTCAATCTCGCCGGCCTGCCGCCGGCACAAGCCATCGAATTGCATCCGTACCAGAGCCGCATGTTCGACGCATTGCTGACCACCGCACCGACCTGGGCCGACATCGAATGGCTGCAAGGCATCACCCGCCTGCCGGTTCTTCTAAAGGGCATCATGCACGAGGACGATGCCCGCCTCGCCGTCGACGCCGGGGCTGGCGGCATCATCGTTTCCAACCACGGCGGACGCACCCTGGATACGATGCCGGCCACCGCCGTCGTCCTTCCGCGCATCCGCGATGCGGTCGGCGCCGGCGTGCCGGTGCTGGTCGACGGCGGCATACGGCGGGGGACCGATGTGCTGAAAGCCATCGCACTGGGGGCGGATGCGGTCCTGGTCGGACGGCCGTATTTGTTCGGCCTCGCCAACGCCGGCGCAATGGGGGTGTCGCATGTCATCCGGCTGCTGCGCGACGAACTGGAAATCGCGATGGCGCTGTGCGGTTGTGCCACGCTTGCCGATGCCAATTCGGATGTCCTGTTCAAATAGCCGGTGCATTAAGGAAAGAGCGACGGACTACCTGGTTGCTCCCGCGAGCGCTGCGCCGAAGAGGACGAATGTGGCCGCACCCGCCTTGTTGACCGCTCTTCCCCCGCGATCGGACGCAAGCCAATTCCTTGCCCGGTGCGCGACCGATGCATAAAGACAGTGAATTACCACGACCAGGGTGCTGTAGGTCAGAACCAGTATGAAAAACTGCACCGCATAGCCGGTCGCCCTGTCGATAAACTGCGGTAACACCGAAAGAAAAAAGAAGACCGCCTTGGGATTGGTCAGTTGCAAGGAGACGCCCTCCGTAAAGCGCTTGGTAAAGTTGACATTCCCGGTGTCATTGAGATCGAAGCGCAATCCCGGCGCCTGCCAAAGCCTGGCGCCAAGATAGATCAGGTAGGCGGCGCCGGCCAGTTTCATGATCGTGAATGCGGTTGCGGATGTCGACAGTAAAAGGCCCAGGCTGGTCGCCGAGGCTCCCGCGACGACCAGCGCCCCGACTGCAATCCCAAGGATCCCGCCGATCGTTCCCTTCATGCCGTAGCGCAGTGCATTGGTGATCGTCATGACCACGCCGGGTCCCGGGCTGAGTACCGTGGTGGCGGCCATCAGAACAAATAGTGGATACAGTTTCAAGAACATCCTCCTGATGTCGTGATAACAGCGGCGTGTGCTGCGTGAAAAGTATGCAAGCCGGGATGCTGACACGCAAACGAGTTTTCTTTATCATGTGTTGAATTAATCTCAACGCTTGTCATGACATCCCGCCATCCGCTCAATGCCCTGCAGGTTTTTTGCGTCGTAGTCCGCGACGGCGGTTTTCGCCAGGCGGCGCAGACCATGCACATTACGCCCGGGGCGGTAAGCAAGCAGGTACGGGTGTTGGAAGAGCATCTCAAGGAAGTGCTGTTCGACCGCACCGCAGGCAGTGCGGCAACACTCACCCCGGCCGGCAAACGGCTTTACGAACGTGTCGCCCGCGAGATGGACATGATCGGCGACGCACTAAATGGAGCGGCGCGCATCAACCGGCAGTCCACCATACTTGTCGATACCAGCGTCACACTGGCGATGTACTGGCTGATTCCCCAACTCCAGCATTTCAATGACCGTCATCCGAAACTGCGCATCCAGGTACGTACCACGGACGGGCCTGCCAATCCGGCCGTGCCGGCCGACGTATTCATCCGCAGGGAGAACGTCGAGTTGCGAGGGCTGCCTTCCATTGCGTTCATGAAGGAGCGCTCGGTGCTTGTCGCCAGTCCTGATTTCATCGCGAAGTCGATGCCGCGCGAATCGGAAGACGCACGATGGCTGGCGAAGGTGCCGCGAATAGGCGCGCGGTCGAGGCCCGACTTGTGGATGCGCTGGAGCGCATTCCATCGGCTAAATCCGAAGGCGCTGCAGGCGGCAATTGAGTATGACAACACGATTCTGGCAATTCAGGCAGCCTTGCAAGGATTGGGCGTTCTTGTGGTGCCAGAGGTGTTCGTTGCGGGAATGATTGGCGCCGGCGCGCTGACGATGCTTAGTCCGGCACGGATCGACACGGGAACCTACTCGTATGCCGTGGGCCGCCGGCGCGAATCGGCGCGGGTGTCCGCATTCACGGATTGGCTTGCACAGCGAGGGCCGCTCCCGGAGACCGTTTGAGCACTGGCTGTACTGTGCATGCCGACTTCAAGCTGACGATGCTCGCCGCATTACCGGTACGGCCACGCGGTCTGCGGATGTCCGGTACATGGACTCGGATAGTGGCAACGGCAGTGCCTTTAGCGCAATCCACGCGTAACGCTATTTTCCGTCGCGTGCCTCCGCCAGCGCGATCGTCAGGTGTTGCACCTTCTTCTTCAGCTGGTCGCGTTCCTCCGTGAGCTCGGCCACCAGTTGCGTCAATCGATGGATCTCCAGCTGATCCGGCGTGGCGTCGTCCGGCGGCGGCGCCGGTTCGGGCTTGGGCGGCAGCCGTGCCTCGCGCACCTGCCGCGCCGCCTGGCGCAGTTCCTTCTTGCCGCCCGCGACAGCCGCTACCTGCTTCTCTTCCGGCAGGGACGCCACCGCGGCGGCGGCATTGATGGAAATCATTCCGGTCTTCACCGCGTTCACGAGTTCCGGCGCGGCGGTCTTCTGGATTTTCTCGATCTGTCCCAGCGTCGCACTGCTTACCCGCGCGGCGCGCGCGATGCTTTCCCTCGTCAGTTGCGGCATGGCATCGGTGGGCGCGGCGGCTTCAGCGGCAGCCGGCTCGACAGCGGCCCTGGTGTCCTGCGCCTGCGCCAGCCGGGCGGCAACGATCTCCTTCTTGCGCAATGCCAGCACGCCACGCTGAAAGTCCGACACGCTGCGGCGCCCGAGGTGGTTGTCGATCATCCACAGGTGCACATCGTCGATCGATTGGAAAGTCTGGTTCTGCACGGTGTTGAAAGGAATGCCATGTTTCTGGCAGATGCTGTAGCGGTTGTGGCCGTCCACCAGCAGATCGCCCCATAGCACCAGCGCATCGCGGCAGCCCTCGGCGAGCAGGCTGCGTTCCAGCGCGGCATATTCGTCTTCGGTCAGCGGGTCGATGTAGGCACGGAGATCTTCATTAACAGTGATAGCGGTGATGGTCATGGTCCAGGCAAAGTAAAACGCGAGCGCGGTAGTGTACACATCGCCGATGCTTTCGTGCGGGAATCCATGGTGATCGCGTATGGCATGGCGGCAGGCGGAATAGACGCGCGCCAAGTGATGAAATTCCGGTCATCAAAGAAACCATGTCCCGGGCCGCGAGACCATGCCATTATCGCAAGGCGGGCGATCGCACGTGTTCCGGCCTGACGCCGATGCCGACCGCATACGCCGGCACGACGCGCAATGCAGGCCACCGGTTCAACAGCCTGACCGGCCACGGCGTCTCAAGTGTACTCTGGCGCTCGCCTTCCAGCACCGGCTTCAGCAACCTGTTCTGTATCGCCAGTTGCGCGGCCTGAGTCAACCGCGTCGGAAAGAGGCGGCGCTTTTCCACCTGCGCCAGCAATTGAGTCGGTTGGTCCGCGTTCACGCCGGGGGTGGCCAGCTTGCGCTCCATTTCTTCCGCTGACTATGCAAAGCCGGGATTCAGTTCTTTCACCCGATCAAATAGCGTCGCCACGAAAAACGGCGACGCTGACTTCCCTTGATCGACCGGCTTGACGTGCGTTTCGTCGAAACCGCGTCGCGCTTCGGCTTCGGTCCGCGGCACGAAAGTCCTGCCAATCTGCTACGCATAATCGAGAATGCGCGCCTGGACGGTTTTCTGCTCGGTGGGGATGGTCATGCCGAACTCCGGAATATGGGTCTGAAATGAATTTACTATCCTTGCAGAAATATAACGGACGCGATAATAAATTGAGATTTTGCGTTCTTCGTGCATAATTAGTAAATATTTTACATTCTCGGGTTGAATAAAATGCTAGTCGAGTTCCGGATAAAGAACTTCCGCTCCCTGCGCGACGAGCAGGTGCTCAGCCTCGTTGCATCCAAGGATAAAACCCTGCAGGACACGCACACATTGGTCACCAGTATCAAAGCGGTACCAACGTTGCTGCGCAGCGCAGCGGTATATGGCGCCAATGCCAGTGGCAAGTCCAATCTCATCAAGGCACTGCAGTACATGCGCGGCGTGGTGGCGGAATCAGCCGTCATCCAGCCGGGGCAAACCTTCAGCGTGCAGCCTTTCCGCCTCGACGATAAGTCCGCGAGCGAACCTACCGAGTTTGAGGTCACTTTCCTGCTCGACGGCGTGCGTTATCAGTATGGCTTTGCCCTGACCAGCCAACGCGTTGTCAGCGAACACTTGCTGGTCTACAAAGCGTTCAAACCACAGCGCTGGTTTGAGCGCCACTTCGACGCCGATACCGGCAAGGATGTCTATGAATTCGGCTCCGGCTTCAAGGGACCCAAGAACCTGTGGGAAGGAGCGACCCGCGCTAATGCCTTGTTCCTGTCGATGGCGGTGCAGCTCAACAGCGAAGCCTTGCGGCCGGTGTTTGACTGGTTCGTCAACCGGCTAGTCATCTTTAACGAGCTGACGCAGCTCAATCAGCAGGTATCGATCCAGATGCTCAAGCAAACCGAAGGCCGCAAAGAAATCTGCAATTTCCTCGCCGCCGCCGACATCAGCATTGCCGATATCGACGTGGTGACACGCAAGGTACCGGGGCAGGCTGTGCATTTCGATCTGGTGGCCGGCAAGACCGAAGTGCGCACCGAAGAAA
>NZ_DAIUCO010000297.1:0-5979 GCF_036846085.1 Noviherbaspirillum sp.
GCCGGCGGCAGGCATGCTGGTGATGGCGGGGATGCCGGCCTGCTGGGCGCCTGCCACCAGGGGCAGGGCGAGCAGGGTGACGGGAAGCAGGCGCAGGAGCGCCGCTGCCGCTGGAGTTCTTCTACCGGTTGCCATTTCGCTTTTCAATCGTTTGCTTGAGCCAGGAAGAAAAATTGGCCGGGTCGGGGGTGCCGGAAACCGCTGCCTGCGCTTCCTGGCGCGGCATGGTCGACAGGGTGTTGACGCGTCCCGGCGCGACGCCGACCACGATCCACTGGTCGGCGACCTCGACGACGAGGATGCGCTCGCGGCCGCCGACGCTGATGCCGCCGACGACTTTCAACGGTGCACCGGTGATCGACTTGGCGACGCCGAGCCGCTTGAGCAGCCATGCCGCGCCACCCATCAGGCCGAGCACCGCGATCAGGCCGAACAGCAACTGGAACAGGCTGCTTGTCGGCGCGGGTTGCGCCGCCGCTTGTGCAGCCGCTTGTGCCGTGATCGGCAGCAGCGCAGCCCATGGCAGTGCGCGGCGCATCATTTGTTGAGTTTCCTGATCCGTTCGGAAGGTGTGATGATGTCGGTCAGGCGGATACCGAACTTGTCATTCACCACAACGACTTCGCCCTGGGCGATCAGGCAGCCGTTGACCAGAACATCCATCGGTTCGCCCGCCAGGCCGTCGAGCTCCACCACCGATCCCTGCGCCAGTTGCAGCAGGTTCTTGATGGCAATCTTGGTGCGGCCGAGTTCGACCGTCAGCTGCACGGGGATGTCGAGGATGAAGTCGATATCGTTGTGGGTGCCGCTCTTAACGCCGGCGCTGCCGAAATCCTGGAATACATTCGGCTTGGCTTCCTGCATCGCCATCGCCGCTGCGGCTTCCGCCTGCGCCTGTTCGGCGATCGCCGCACCCCAATCGTCATCCGTGGTGCCCTGGCTTGTTGTGTCATCCGCCATGTCAATCTCCTTGCGTGTTTTCGTTGGTACTGTAGGTCAGCAGCTTTTCGACGCGCAGCGCGTACTGGCCGTTGAACTTGCCGTAGCTGCACTCCATCACGGGTACGCCATCGACCTTGGCTTCCACCAGGGCCGGCACCACGAGCGGAAGAATGTCGCCGGCTTTCATGTTGAGGACTTCGCCAAGCGTCGCCCGGGCGGCGCCGAGGTCAACGACGATTTCCACTTCCGCCGTCTGGATCTGCTGGGTCATCAGTCGGATCCAGCGCTTGTCCATTTCCAGCGTCTCGCCTTGCAGGCTGCTGGTGAGCAGGTCGCGAATCGGCTCGATCATCGAGTAGGGCATGCAGAAATGCATTTCGCCGCTGACCGGCCCCAATTCAATGGTGAAGGTGGTGGCCACGACCACTTCGTTCGGCGTGGCGATATTGGCGAACTGGGTGTTCATCTCGGAACGCACATATTCGAATTCCACCGGATAGACCGGCTCCCATGACTTGGCATAGGTTTCGAACACGATGCCCAGGATGCGCTGGATGATGCGCTGCTCGGTTTGCGTGAAATCGCGGCCTTCGACCCGGGTATGGAAGCGCCCGTCGCCGCCGAACAGGTTGTCCACCAGCAGGAACACCAGGTTCGGGTCGAAGACCATCAGCGCCGTTCCGCGCAGCGGCTTCATGTGCACCAGGTTGAGGTTGGTGGGTACGACCAGGTTGCGGATGAATTCGCTGTACTTGTGCACCCGAACCGGGCCGATCGATACCTCCGCGCTGCGATGCAGGAAATTGAACAGGCCGATGCGCAGCAGCCGGGCGAAACGTTCGTTGATGATCTCGAGCGTCGGCATGCGGCCGCGCACGATCCGCTCCTGGGTGGCCAGGTTGTACGGCCGCACACCGGAACTGTCCTCCTGGGCCAGCGATTCGTCCTGGTCCCCGGTGACGCCCTTGAGCAGGGCATCGACTTCTTCCTGTGAAAGAAAGTTCTCGGCCATGGTGCTACTGGATGACGAAGGAGGTAAAGAAAACGCCGGTCACCGCCTGCGGCTTGCCTTGCGGCGAGAACGGTTGCTTGACCTGGGCGATGATCTCGTCGGACAGCTTTTTCTTGCCTTCCACGGTGGACAGTTCCGATGCTTTCTTGCTCGACAACAAGAGCAGCAGACGGCTGCGCACCTGCGGCATATATAGCTTGATCTGGTCGACGGTAGCCTGGTCGGCTACCTGCAGGCTGAAGGAAAGCTGCAGATACTGGTCGACGCCGTCGTCCGGCTGCAGGTTGACCGTGAAGGAGTCCATCATGACGAACACCGGCGGCTTGACCGGCTCGACCTTGGGAGCGGCAGCCTTGTCTTCGGCCGCGCCGCCCATAAACCAGTAGGCCGCACCGCCGCCTGCGGCGGCCGTTACCAGCATCAGCACGCCGGCGATGATCAACGTCTTGCGGGATTTTTTGGGCGCCTGCGCAGCCGCGGCGGTATCGTCGATCGGTACGACCTTGGGCACTGCTTTCGGCGCTGCCTTGGGAGCTGTTGCCATTTCATTTCCTCTTGTTTCGATCCGAGCGCGCCGGGAAGGTCAGGCTCGCTCGTATTGGATGCATTCCGATATCATTATCTGCAAGAAGCGCCTGCCGGAATGCGTCGAAAAGAAGGAGGAAGCCGGCGCATATCGTCGTAAGGACAGGGCAATGCGCCGGAAGGCCGGTCTTTAGGCGAAGGTGTCCACCAGTCCTTGTTTGACGGCGGCCGGAATCACGCGCGCCGTGGCGGGCGAGGAAGTGTCCCCGCCGGCGGTAGCACGGCCATCCTGGCGGGACGACGGCGATTGCGGATCGCCGAAGCTTCCCTGCTGGTTGGGCGTGCCGGCATTGACATTGGACTGGCCGAGCTGGATGCCTGCTTCGCCCAGCATCTCGCGCAGCTTCGGCATCGCGGCTTCAAGTGCCTGCCGCACCTCCGGTTGCGCCGAAATGAAGGTTGCGTTGGCCTGGGAGTTGGAGACATTGAGGACGACTTGCAGCGGTCCAAGGTCGGGTGGATTCAGGGTGAGCGATGCGCTTTGCTGTTCGCCGGCCACCATCCACACCACCTTCTGTCCGAGCGCCTGATCCCATGCGGGCGTACCTACCGGGGGCGTGAGCTTTTCGGATTGCTGGCCGGCGGATTGCACGCCTTGCAGCGCTTGCTGTTGCATGGGCTGCATTGTGGCCGGCGCAGCGCCGGTCAGGGCGGACACCGCCTCCTGCACTTTGGCGGCGACCTCCGCTGCAGGTGTGGCTGCAGGCGCCGCCGAGGATACTGCTGCCGCAAGCTCCTGGGTGAACGGCGTGGCGCCGGCGTCGACAGTACTCCGACTCTCCGCGGCCGGCTTTTCGCCTGCCTGGCTTGCCGCATCGGCGAGTATCTCCGGCTTCATCGTGCCGGTTTTCGCGTGTGCCGAATCCGGCTGCGGCAAGGCGTCCGCAGGGATTCCTGTTGTGCTGGCGGATGGAAACCTGTCCGCTGTCTGTGCTATCGGTGCGGCCATGGCTGCCGCCGCGATGGTTACGGGCAGGGTGCTGTTATCGGCCGGTGCGGTGGGCATGTCACGCAGTTGCGGCTCGACGGCGGACTTGCCCTGAGCTGCCGCCGAAATGATCTGGCCTGCGCCGGCAACCAGGGCGAGCATATTGTCGGAGGCCGTGGAAATGACAATGCTCTCCGTGTCTTCCGGCTTTGCTTTTTTTGCATCCCTGATGCTCTTCAAGTCCGTCAAATCCTTGAAGGTCTTCGGATCGACCACGGCCTTGACCTCTTTCGTTTCGCTGACGCCTTCGGTCGCTTTTGTCGTTACGGATGCATTGGCAGGTTCGTCTTTCGCGGATGCAGCGGATTTTTCCGTCGATGCTTTCTCAGCGGTCTTTTCCTTGGCCGGTTTCGCAGGTGCGGAAGGCTTGGTTTCCTTCACCGGCTTGGGTGCCTCGGCCGCGTTGCTCCGTCCCGCGATCTCACGCGACAGCGTCTGCCCGAAGGAGGACTCGCCGCCGTTCCTGTCGGCCTGTTTCACCGGCGCCGGTGACGAAGCGACGTTGACCGGATTGATGATTGGGGGTGTCTGCATGATTGCCGCCGTCTATGAATTTAACGTTTGTAGTAGGACTGCCGGTTCGCGAATTCGTCCATCAGCTTCTGGTCGCGCTTGTTTTCCTTGCGCTCCTCTTCCTTGTGCGCCCGCGTGACAAGGGTGCCGTAGGACATGCGCTTGCGCTCGCTTTCCTGCCAGGCGACGCGCTCGTCGTTCATGCGCCGCTTCGCTTCGTCGACGATCTGCTGCTGGCCGGCGATGGCGGTATCCAGTTTGTCGAGGAAGAGCTGGAAATTGCGGTAACCCGCCGCCGTGATGCCGGCTGCCATGCCCGACTGGAAGCGGGCGCTGTAATCATCCCGGTATTGCAGCAGGAGGGTGAGCTTCTGCTCGGTGTCCTCGCAGGCGCGGACCGCGCGGCCAAGCCGCTTGGCGGCTTCATCGGTCTCGCCGGTCGCCAGTTCAATCAGGGTTTCGAGTGCTGGATTGATCGCCATAATGCATCCATGTTAATGGCGCCCACCGGCTTTCTATCGCTGGAACAGAGAGGCAAGTTGCCCCAAACTCTCGTTTATGCCCGCCTGTTCGGTGATGTCCTGCTGCAAAAATTTCTCGATCCTGCCGATGAGCGTGATCGCCTCGTCCAGCACCGGATCGGTGCCGGCGGCGTAGGCCCCGACGCTGATCAGATCGCGGCTGCGCTGATAGCGGGAATACAACTGTTTCAGCCTGCGCATGGTCTTCTGGTGTTCATGGGAGGTGATGTTGTGCATTGCGCGGCTGATCGACTGCTCGATATCGATGGCCGGATAATGGCCGGCTTCGGCCAGGGTGCGGTTGAGCACGATGTGACCGTCAAGGATCGCACGGGCGGAATCGGCGATCGGGTCCTGCTGGTCGTCGCCTTCGGTCAGGACCGTATAGAAGGCCGTGATCGAGCCGCCGCCCGGCTTGCCGTTGCCGGCGCGCTCCACGAGGGAAGGCAGCTTGGCGAACACCGACGGCGGATAGCCCTTGGTCGCAGGCGGTTCGCCGATGGCCAATGCGATCTCGCGCTGCGCCATGGCATACCGGGTCAGCGAATCCATGATCAGCAGCACGTTTTTGCCCTGGTCGCGGAAATGTTCGGCGATCGCATGGGTATAGGCCGCGCCCTGCAATCGCATCAGCGGCGGCGTGTCCGCCGGCGCGGCGACCACCACCGAGCGGGCAAGTCCAACCGTGCCCAGGATCTGTTCGATGAATTCCTTCACCTCGCGGCCCCGTTCGCCAATCAGGCCGACCACGATGACGTCGGCGCCGGTGTAGCGTGCCATCATGCCGAGCAGAACGCTCTTGCCGACGCCGGAGCCCGCGAACAAGCCCATGCGCTGGCCGCGTCCGACGGTCAACATGCTGTTGATCGCCCGCACGCCGACATCCAGCGTTTCGGTGATCGGGGCGCGGGACAGCGGATTAGCCGCCCGTACGTTCAGCGGTGCGGCATGGACCGCATTCAACGGGCCGAGCGTATCAAGCGGACGTCCCGCGCCGTCGAGCACCCGACCGAGCAGTTCGTCGCCCACCGGCAGGTGGCGGCCCCGGTCGCTTGGACGGCGGCGCGGATGATTGACCGTGCCCGGCTTCGGCAGGCTTTGCACCACCTCGACCGGAAAGACGCGGGTCCCCGGCACGATGCCTTCGACATCGCTCTGCGGCATCAGGAACAGCTTGTCGTCCTGAAAGCCGACGACCTCCGCTTCGATACGTGCGCCATTCGGCAGCGGGACGGTGCAGGCGCTGCCGACCGCAAGCTTCAGGCCGACCGCTTCCATCACCAGGCCCGCGACGCGGGTTACGCGGCCGGAGACCAGCATGGGTTCGGCAATCGATGCCAGTGCACTGCAATCCCGCAGGTAGGCCTGCCAGCGGTTGCTGTTGGAGTGAAGTGCGTTCATTCGAGCCAGTCCGATTC